>JAWERH010000153.1:782-3436 GCA_032482215.1 Veillonella sp.
AGGCTTTTTTGAACATTTCTGTAGTAGTAACTAATGGCATGTTGTCCTCCTTGGCCATAGGGCCTGTCATATCATGTTATTAATACTGTGACTGCTAGTCTTTCTAGCGCATATGAGCTAGATGAAATACTAGTGTATTGCAATCATATATCAATTCAAGTTAAGTATATCAAGAAACACTATAAAGGGCCAATATTTTTTGTATAACTTATGCATAAATTTCGTCTTACTTTACGACCCATGTGGGCTAATTTTTGCATATTAGTATTTATTTACTAGTAATACATCAGATTAATTGGTGAGCAATGCGCTCATATCCGATGGTATAGATGCCTGTAATTCTAGCCATTCATCCGTCATGGGATGGTAAAAGCTAACCCGTGACGCATGGAGTGCTTGACGCTGAATATAGTTTAAGTGGCCACCGTACAGATCATCGCCAGCAAGTGGATATCCTAGTTGAGATAGGTGGACCCGAATTTGATGAGTGCGCCCCGTATGTAATAAACATTGCACATGGGTAAAACACTGCTCAATCTTATTCTTTACAATGGTATTGCTCTCAATGACAGTTATATCTGTATGAGCAGGTTTACCTTCATTCGTGCAGCAACGCTCGATAATACTACCTGGCTTACGTCCTATAGGCCACTGTACGCTTATGTGATTAGTAGGTAATTGACCTTCTACAATAGCGTCGTAGTTTTTATGGAAATGAGTACGCTTTTTATCGAAAGCATGTTGTACTACAGAGGTTTTTGCGATGATTACAATTCCAGAGGTGTCTTTATCTAATCGATGAACAGGATGGAAATCATAATGCTGATTTGTCTTTTGGTAGTAATGTAGAACACCGTTTGCTAAGGTATGATCTCGTACCGTTGAGGTGGGATGCATGAGTACACCAGCCTCCTTGTTGATAACTAGAATATACTCATCTTCGTAGACAATATCTAGATTCATGGGACTTAAACTAAATTCTTGCTCTGGTGTCAATTTCATAACGAGATGGTCACCACCATGTACTAGGGTGTTCCACGTAGCAGCATTGCCATTGACTGTTATAATACCGTCATTTCGCAATCGCCGCCTCATACGTTGTGAAATATGCTGTTGTTTTATAATATGATTCATAGACTGCGTATGTACGTCAGAATCTACAATCAAGTCGATTATGGTTGCTATTTTCATAGCTTTTATTATATCAAATAAATGGTAAATGAAGAATTTTTCATTCTTTGTTGTTTTTTTGAAGGTCTATATAGTATAATTTATGTTAATAAATTTTATATATTTTTAATATATAGGTTTGGTATAGATATGATTGTTTTGTACCTAAGTTTAATTTGTAAAAGGAGAGGTTTATGAATCTTAACAAGAAATCCTTATTAGTCGCTTGTGTGTTGGCGGCTATGTCTACAAGTGCTTTCGCAGCATCTACTACAACATCTACTACTAGTACAACAGTAACAAATCAAGATACAAAAACATCTACTAGTACAAAAGTTACACGTGAGCAACATAGTTCTAGTGTATCTACATCTACAGTAACAACTACAGAAAAATCTTCTAGCCGTTCTAGTGGTACATCCGTAGGCGTAGGTGTTGGTATTGGTCGACTTGATACTTTTGTACCTATTTCTGGGGCTGTTAAAGAGCCACCAGCAGCTGTAAAAAAGGCTATGAAGGTATTGAAAGATGACTCCTTACTACAACAGGGATATTTAGGTCTTGTTAAAGAAAAGGGAAAATGGGGTATCGTAGGTACTAATGGTCAAGTCGTACTTGCGCCAGCCTATAAATCTTTAGACGCATCTAGTAAAAAGGATGGTACGTTCTTTGTTGAGGAAGGTAAAAATAAAATTTCTCATATTAAAGGCGATGGTACTGTATTAGAATCCGGCAAAGAAGCGCAAGAAGCTTTATATAGCAGCCTTAATGAGAAGAATACGGCTGTTAAAGAGCTAAATGATTTCGATCCTAAAACTGTTGGCCAAAGCTATCCAAGTGATTCTTATGTAGCTTTCACAGAAAAAGGTAAACTAGGATTTAAAGATGCAAATGGCAATGTAGTAATTCAGCCTCAATTTAAAGCGTTATCCGATGTAGAAACTAAATTTAGTGAGGACCGTGCCTTTGTAAAAGCTAATGGCAAAGTGGTTGCTATCGATGGTAAAGGTACTGTATTATTTAATGCTCCATCTAATGAGGTATATCCATATAAAAATGGCTTGGCTGAATTCCGCCGTAAGGTTAGTCACTTTGGCCTTGGTGGTATTCTAGGCCTTGTAGGTATGGGATATTTCTATAATCATGGTGGCGTATATCTTGATGGCCTTGGCGGTCTTGTAGATGATGGCATGAAACGCGGCTATATTGATCGTAATGGTGCAGTTGTAATCGATAGCAAAAACGATTATGTATACCCTATGGAAGAACATGGTACCTTGGTTCGTAATGAAGGTAAATTAGGCTTCATGAATCGTCAAGGCCAATATGTAATTCAACCTGGCAACTATGAAGCTGGTACAATTGATATGAATAATGTATTGTTGACATTGAAAAACAAAGATACTAATAAATATGGTATTTTTGATATGGAAACGGGCAAACAAGAGGTGCCATTTAAATACGATACTATTGAGTTTGTAGGT
>JAWERH010000154.1:0-3099 GCA_032482215.1 Veillonella sp.
TTTCTTGTGTTGAGACGATTGATGCTTTCACGAGCATGCTCGTAGAACGTAACGGCTTGGTCTAAATCAGGTTCTTTTGTAAAGGCACCAATTTCATAGCAATAGCCGGTGGCCAGTTGCCATAGATGGTCCGCATAGTCATAACTACCGTATCTATCGTAACATTTGCTAGCCTTATTAACGCACTCTATGGCGGTTCTTATGGCAGGGGTATTACCTTTTTTGAAAGTAAATACATAAGCGAGATACGGCCAAATAGTATCAAGAGTGTAAATCGCTGGTTGTTGTAATAAGTGAGCGATGCGAGACCAGTCTTGGGACTGACCATCGATATTTAATGTGCGAAGAATAATGGCTTGCATTGTAACGTAAGCGTGGTCGTTAAAGTCTAAATAATCTGGGCTTATAGCAGCACGCTCATAGTATTTGAGAGCCTTTTGAATATCCTGAGGGATTCTTTTGTTAGACTCACATGGTTTTGCATAGTACTCGGCAGCTTCACGCAAGCACATGCCATTATTCATGGTTACGCCGCGTTCAAAATATTCGAGAGCTCGTTCGTGCTCCCCGCGAGACTTACAAATATCGCCTGCTAAATACATCATGAGTGGCAAACCTGCTGCAGCCCCTTCAAAAATAACTTGTTCTTCCATTGCCTTATTATCTTGCTCGGCATAGGTAAGGCGCAAGTTGCGGTACGCAATAATAAGGCCTGCCGCTGCGGATTTATGTAACCATTGCTGCGCAATGGCCGTTACTTTATTTGCCAATCTATGTTGATCTACTTGTACAAATAAAGATTTTAAAAAATGAACAACACCGGATGGTTCACCTTCATTAACTATCTTTCGTGCAGATGGCAAGAGGCGGTAATCCCCCCACTGGAATACATTGGCAATGGCATAGGCACAGTAAGAACAACCCTTTTGGGCGCCCTCATAGACGCGCTGGAATGCTTGGTTCTTCGTCATAGGCAACTCTTTTTCAATAGTTGGTGTAAGGGCACCAGAGGTACGCATAGCTTGTAAAATAGCGATGGCACTGCCTTTGCGAATAGCCGTATGTAAATAACTATATGCCTTTGTGTCATCCTCAGGAAAGCCTGCTTCAATCCATGTGAACTGAGGGCCGGAATAGACGCGCGCCAAAATAGCGTACACATCACCAATACCAGGAATCTTTTGACCTTCCTCGTCAAGTTTTACAAGGGCGTCAAGCTCAGCCTTACCCTCCCAAGCGATATCTTTATTACATTGATGGAATATTTTATTGAAAGACTGCTGTATTTGATCAGTGAAATAAAAACTCATGCTCTCTCCTCCGCATAATATCAGTAGAAGCTGATAACATATGTAGTTTCAGTATACTATTAGTGTTTAGAGGAACACAATATAAACCTTCTAAATTTATGGGCTGCTTGAGAGACAATATATTCAATTTAAATTATTTATATTAGAATAGATAGAAACTGGATATGATATAACAATAAAAGGAATGTATATGTAGCTCTTTATTGATTATGTTTACATGGCTTTAATTTGTAGATATCCTTCGTATGAGAGAGAAGAGAGAATTATTTTAATGTGGTTAGATAATGAACTTTCACTATTTAAACAAAATATAGAAATGCTGCGAGTGAATCAACGTATAGGCCGATTGGCATTTTTATGGGCTGTGCTTGGTTTAATGGGAAGTAAATTTTTAGTATACCTTCTATTTGTGGTATTGATAGGATTTATTCAAGATGGTTTGTTTCAAGGCAGCACATATTTGTCATATATTTATTTTGGATGTTTGCAGATTATACATATAGCAGTAACTATTTTTTTACTCAAACGTAGATTGAATGACAGTGGTTCATCCTTGTGGTATATGACTTTAGTACCCATAGCATACCTAAGTTTGTGGGTATATTGGGGTATGAGTTTTAGTTGGGCATCTATATCCGAAACCTTTATAAATGCAGGCTTTCATTGGGACGGATTTTTCTGGCAGTATTTTATCTTGGCTTGCTTTGCGTTGCCACTTAGTGTGCCAGATTCTAATGAGTATGGTTTAGATGAAGGACGAGATAGGTATAATAACTATATTATTGCCTATACTCGAAGTTCCACGATTACTAAAGATACAAATAATAGTAAATTTGACTATATTTGTAGCTGTATATGGGATGTTTTATTTGCTAGGATCTTTGATGTTAAGGGAAGGACTCCTGTATTAGCTTTTTGGGTTGGTCTCATAGGAACTCGTCTTTTCATGGATGTCATTATGAATATGGTTATAGCCGTAGCATCGTTAATTGTTCAGCTTGGTATACCTCTTTATATACCACGTTGGGGATTTATGGCTATCCTGATATGGCCAGCTATAGCAATGATTACATTAGGCATACGTAGACTTCATGATTCCCTATTAAGTGGGTTATGGATTATTGGTCTTTTCGTTCCATATATTAATATTTTTGTTAGTTATCATCTTTTGTTTAAAAAATCTTGGCATATTGAAAGTTGAGATTTTTCTTGACTTTCATTCTATAGAAACATTATAATCAAATTATAATTTTATACTCGCCTAAAAGAAACCGATGAGGTGGAGATAAAAATAGGAAATGCACTCACAGAGAGCGGGATTAGCTGAGAACCCGTAGTACGGTATCCTGCGAAAGAGGAATGCGCTGCATTCAAACAAGGTGGTACCGCGATTTATAGCATAATACAAGTATTTTCTAATACTCTTGTAAAAATAGAACTATAGACTCGTCCTTGACGTTATATTGTCATGGGCGAGTTTTTTTATTGGCTAACGCCAGATGGAGGTTCTCATGATTTTTCCTAGTCTTGACCGTGTGAAAGCTATCGCACCGGGCTACGATATCGTGCCTGTATATATGGAAATTTTATCCGACGTACGCACACCGATTAGTGTGTTGAAAGCATTAAAACAAGTGAGCAGTCATACGTATTTGCTTGAAAGTGCGGATAATAGTAATCATTGGGGTCGTTACTCCTTCTTGGGCTATGATCCTAAGATTGAGCTTTTCTGCAAAAATCATCAAATGACTATCAAAGACGGTACAACGCGTACCTTTGAATGCTCTGA
>JAWERH010000155.1:0-3393 GCA_032482215.1 Veillonella sp.
CGGCGCTAGTCGTTATTTATTGCGCATTGAAACAACAAATAAAGAGCTATATCATAAAATTCATCCTCAAGATGAACTACACTCCTTTGAAACGCGCGTTGAATGCTTACGTAGCTTGCGCCGCGTAGGTTTCCAAGTGGGTACAGGCGTCATGATTGGTTTGCCTGGGCAAACCGAAGAAGACCTTGTAAATGATATCTTGTTCTATCGCGATATGGATATCGATATGATCGGCATGGGGCCGTATGTGGTACATCATGATACGCCGTTAGGCCAAGAGGCATTGGCGATGGGAATCGATGACGAAGCAGGTAAATTGCGCCGCATTCAATTGGGCCTAAAGATGATTGCGTTGACACGTTTATTCTTGAAAGACGTAAATATTGCGGCCACAACAGCATTACAAGCGTTGGATAAACTCGGCCGTGAAAAAGGCCTTGCTGCCGGTGCTAATATCTTGATGCCTATCATTACCATTCCGGAACACCGTGCAAAATATTTGCTGTATGATAACAAACCTTGCGTAGATGATAATGCAGACAAATGTAAAGACTGCTTAACGCGCCGCGTAATGTCCATCGGCGATACCGTAGGTTGGAAGCAAAATGGAGACTCCAAACATTACGGAAAACGGACGGGAGAGTTTTAGCTTTTAGAGAGTTTTAGTTTGTATATGAGGTTGTATTATGGAGACAAAATGGTATTCTGATTTTTGGCGGTTGCTTGCTAGTCCTTTTAAAGGCGGTATTGATCAAGTGGTGCAATCGGGCACTTTGCAAAAAGGTTTCTGGGGCACTGTATTCTTATGGGCTATTCCATATATTATATTGGCTTTATTTGGGACTATGTTAATTCCATTTCTCCCTCATAATGAATTTACTGGTTTAACCTATTGGCTTATCAGTATCGGTTGGTCCTTTGTAATGGTTGCTATCGGTTCTTATGTATATAACTGGGTCATCACTAAGATGGGTGGTACAGACAATGTACAAGCCATTATGAAAGTTAGCTGGTATCTACAAGGGTATGAAGTACTATTATTTAGTATTGGTTATATGATAGTCTTGATCTTGATGGGGCTATTAGATCTTGTATTCGATAGTAGTGCTATTGCTGGTTTCGTATATTTTGTAGGAACCGTGGCATTAATTATTATTTCTATCTGGGTATCCTTAGAACTTATGGCTAGACAAGTCATGATTACTAAAATGAAAGTTTTCATTGCTTGTATCATTACGTCTATCATTTTTGCGATTATCTGGGCAATCTTCATGGCACTTCTTGGTGGCTGTGCCTCTTTAGTGGGTAGATAATACTGATATATAAATTAATATTAATAAAGAGTCCTCTTTTTTTGATAAATTTTTTCGAAAAAAGAGGACTTTTCTATTTGGGTGTCGAAATGTATTAGCAAAAGCCGTAATTTGCCATTAAGGAGGCGATTCCGATGAAAGAGTACAGTAGTGATAAAATTAGAAATGTTGCTGTTGTTTCCCACGATGGTGCGGGTAAAACAGCTCTTGTCGAATCTTTGTTGTTAACCTCTGGTGCGGTTGATTTCGTAGGTAAAGGCCAAGACAATAAACATATTATGGACTTTGAACCTGAAGAAATTAAACGTAATGTAACAATCCAATTGGGCATGGCTCCATGTGAATGGCATGACCACAAGGTTAACTTCGTAGATACTCCAGGCTATAACGAATTCCATGGCGAAGTTCGTGCCGCTTTGCGTGCGTGCGATGGTATGTTAATGGTACTATCCGCTACATCTGGTGTAGAAACTGACACAGTTCGCGCTTGGGATTATGCAGTGGAATTACAAATGCCACGCATGGCATTTATCAATAAAATGGATGTGGATGGTGCCGATTTCTTCGGTACTATTGAAAGAATGCGGGAATTATTTGGCAAAGGCATTATGCCATTGCAGATTCCTATCGGTGAAGGCGCCAACTTTGAAGGCGTCGTAGACGTAGCAAAAATGACTGCGTTTACTTACAAGGACGGCCAACCAACAGAGATTGCTGTACCAGCTCACCTTATCGAAAAGGCTCAAGAAATTCGGGAAATGACCGTAGAAGCCGCGGCTGAAGGTAGCGATGAATTGTTGGAAAAATATTTAGAAGGCGAAGAATTATCCTTAGAGGAAATTCGCCAAGGCTTGCGTGAAGGGATGATTAGTGGCCGTGTGTGCCCAATCATGTGTGGCAGTGCCACATCTCGTATTGGCTTAGATCAAGTATTGGATCGTATGATCCGTTACATGCCGGATGCAACTAAAAAAGTGATGACCGCAACTGATGCGGAAACCGGCGAACAATGTGTAGTACATGTAGATAAACCGTTAACTGCATTCGTATTTAAAACATTGTTAGACCCATTCGCAGGCAAACAAAGCTTTGTACGTATCTTCTCTGGTGAACTAAAAGAAGGCGATCGCCTTTATGATGTAAACCAAGGTGTAGAAGAAAAATGGGGCAAGATGGTTACCCTTATCGGGAAGCAACAAATCCCTGTATCTGCCGCTAAAGCTGGCGATATCGTAGTGATACCGAAATTAGCTAATGCTAAAACAGGCGATACATTAACTGCTCCTGACTTTAAAGTAACATACGATGCTATCCGATTCCCTCAACCTCTATACACAGTGGCATTAGAACCTGTGAAAAAAGGTGAGGAGGAAAAATTAGCTGGTGCTGTTCTAAAAGTAGCAGAAGAAGATCCTACTTGCGTAGTAGTGAAAAATGCTGAGGCCCGTCAACTACAAATCGATTGTATGGGCGAGGTTCATCTCGAGCATATCCTCAACAAAATGGATCGTAAATATGGCGTACAAGCTAAACTTGTGACTCCATACATTCCATACCGCGAAACCATTAAAGGCTCCGCTGAAACCGAGTCTAAATATAAGAAACAAAGTGGCGGTCATGGTCAATATGGTCACGTTAAGATTCAAGTGGACCCATTATATGATGGTACCGAATTTGCGTTCGTAGACAAAATCTTTGGTGGTGCTGTACCTAAACAATACATACCAGCAGTGGAAAAGGGTGCCAAAGAAACCCTAGATAAAGGCTTAATTGCGGGATATCCTATGATTGGCGTGCAAGTGACACTCTTGGATGGATCTTACCATAGCGTAGACTCCTCAGAGTTAGCATTCAAAGTAGCTACGTCACAGGCTATCAAGGATGTAATTCCTAAGGCGAAACCCGTCCTATTAGAACCAATCTATGAAGTTAACGTGTATGCACCAGATGCTTTCATGGGCGACATCATGGGTGATTTAAATAGCCGTCGAGGTCGTGTATTAGGCATGGAACAAAGTGAAAGAACAGGTATTTCTGTTGTTAAAGCACAAGTACCATTGGCTGAAATGGCCGACTATGT
>JAWERH010000156.1:0-4665 GCA_032482215.1 Veillonella sp.
CAATATCTCAATCAATATGTCCTATTTTAAATAGTGAGTAGCAATTGTACCTAATGCAACAATGCCGTTTAACATATCTTCTTCATCGATATCGAATAATGGATTATGATGAGGTGCTTTAATAGCTGAGCCCAATACCATATAAGTTGCTCGACCACCACGATCAATAACACGATTTAAGAAATACGCACAGTCTTCACTACCGCCACCGCTATAATCGAATGGAACTTCTTTAAAGATACCTAATGGTTCAATGATAGATTGTACTTCGCGAGCTAAATCATCGCTAATACGGCCTGCAGGAGTTTCACCTTGTTTTGTAATTTCAAAGGTACAATCATGCATTTCTGCAGCACCTTTAATAATGGTCTTAGTGCGTTCAATCATATAATCATTGATCTCTGTAGTAGCACCACGAGTTTCTAATTTAAGTGTTGCTACATCAGGAGTAACATTGCGACCTGTACCACTTTCAAAAACACCTACATTCATGCGAGATGCACCCGCACTATGGCGAGCAATGGCTTGTAAGTTAATAACAGCTGTACAGCCTGCAAGCATGGCATTTTGCGCCTTTTCTGGAGAACCACCTGCATGGGAAGAATATCCATGGAATACAGCATCAAGTTTTGTAGTCGCTAAAAAGCCATGATCACTACAAGCAAAGCAATTAGATAACTGTTCATTGAATCCGATATGCATGCCGAACATCAAGTCTACATCATCTACTACGCCAGCCTTTACCATCGCTTTAGCACCACGTACGCCTTCCTCTGCTGGTTGGAAGATAAGTTTAATAGTACCCTTCAAGCCTTCCTTATGTGTAGCAATATATTCAGCAAGACCAAGGCCCATTGTCATATGTGTATCATGACCACAAGCATGCATAGCCTTCTCATGGCGGGAACGGAAACCCTTCTTAGCAGGAGTATGGTTAGATGCTTTAGATTCGATTACATCATTGGAATCCATATCTGCACGGAACGCTACTACAGGACCATCATCACTAAACTTCATAGTTGCCACAATAGCTGTTTTACCATAGCCCATCTTCTCTACTAGTTCAGGATCAGCACCTTCATCCATAGCACGAGCCATTGCTGCTTTCATAACATCCTCGCTAGGCAAGCCCATACGAGAATCTAAATCAAGCACTTCTGCACCGAGTGCCACATCATACCCTAAAGCAATTAGCTTTTCAGCTACTTTAGCGGCAGAACGATATTCGAGCCAAGCTGGCTCTGGATACATATGAAAATCACGACGTAAAGCAATAAAATCATCGCGGCGTTGTTGTACAAAATCTTTTACAGACATAGGAACCTCCTAAAAATTAATTAGTACTTATATACTAACTATATGAATAGATAAGTAAATAGTCAACCAAATAGGTCATGTATACAATATAAAGAGACTAGCTATGATATAATAATAGTAACAAAGGAGGTGCCTATGACATTAAATGTTAATAAAGAAAAACTCACCATTTTAGATGTACAATTTGATAATTATGAGGACTTTGATGCAGTTTGGTATGCCGTAGGTTCATCTATGATTGAAGACTTCACTCCTACAACTGAATCAGTTCTAGAATTAAAAAATTATGTTACAAACAGAAGGAAGGAACTACAAATTGGCTAAGAACCAATACGAAGGTTACCAGTACATAGATTTAGATAATTTCTATACCTATGAAAATTCATTTGTATTAATAAATAAACAAAATTGATTACAAAAAACACATATACCACATGGTATATGTGTTTTCGTTTGTTTATTTCATTTCTACTTTATTCAGTTTTTCTAGTACTTCTCGTTTGATTTGTCGTTGTCGATCCCAGGCGATAATGAATACGGTAGCAATGATACAAACCATACCTATAATCCCTACAAGGGTAAATTCATTTCCCAATAATGCCCAGCCAAATAGAGCGGCTGAAATCGGTTCCAACGAAGAAAGAATAGAGCCTTGTACGGCACCAATCCGTCGCACCCCTTCGATATAAGCATTAAAGGATACAACCGTCCCCAATATAATAATGGCGAATAATCCAAGCCATGTCATACCATCCCAAATTGCTTCAGAATCGATTTGCTGGAACATGGCTAACGAAATAACCCCACAGATAAACATGGCAAAACCAACAATCGATGTAGTGCCATATTTCTTTAATAGTTCAATAGGTTGCAATGTATAGACACAGATGCTAGCTGCAGAAATGAGTCCCCACAGTAAAGCTTCACCATTAATATTTGCCATATCTAATCCATCTTGTGAGACGATACAAACGGTGCCAATCATGGCTAATACAACACAGCCAGTTTCTGCAAGGGATGGCTTTTTAAAGTATCGTAGGAAGAGATAAATAATAATCAACGTTGGCGCTACATATTGAAGGACCGTAGCAACACCCACGCCAGATATAGCGATGGCTCTAAAGTATGTATACTGCGCTAAAGCGATGCCAAGAACACCGAAGATGAGCAATTTACCAAAGTCTTTTTTATTTTTAAAAATATCAAAGATGCGCATCCCATCTTGCATATAGGCCAATATAATCGTCAAGAACCCGGCCACGAGTAACCGAACCTCTAATAGCCACTCTACATTTAAGTGTTTTGCCCCTTCCAGATATTGTACAGATGTGCCTGAAAGGCCCCAAAACAAGGCTCCTAGAATGGCTAACGCCATGCCAATCCACTGTTTCTCCCCCATCTAATTCCTCCATCTAATGCGACATTAAAATACTATAACATCATAACAAAGAGGCCTCTAAACCGCAATATACAGCAAAGAGACCTCATATATTAATTACGTTTTTCAAGAGCGATAATAATAACAGTAGCGATGATCATGGCCATGCCAATTAGCCCTAATGCACTAAATTGGTTGTCTAAAAAAGCCCATCCAAAGAAAGCCGCCGAAATCGGTTCAATAGATGACAAAATAGAGCCCGGCACAGCGCCTATGCGCTTAACACCTTCTAAATAAGCATTAAAGGATACAATGGTCCCAAGAAAGACAACATTGAAACAGCCAATAACTGTCCATACATCCCACAAGGCATACGAATTTGGTTGGTGGAACAAGATAGCCGCCACAATACCACTGAGGAGCATACCAAAGCCTACAATCGGTAAGGTGCCATATTTATATAGTAAATCTACGGGAGAAACACTATATACAGCGACGCCCACGGCAGACAAGAGGCCCCACATAAGCACGGCCAGAGGGAAGCGTTCAAAAGAAAAGCCATCATTCCCCATCAAACAAATCGTACCTACCAAGGCCAATATAACAGAAATAATCTCCCCTTTAGAGGGCCGTTTACCATAACGTGCTAGCATATAAATAATAATCATGGATGGCGCCAAGTATTGGAGTACCGTCGCAATGCCAGCCCCAGCCAAAGCAATGGATTTAAAGTATGTATATTGGCACAAGGCCATACCAAATACGCCAAAAACGATAAGGCCTACTATATCTTTCAAATTTCGAAAGACATCAAAGATAGCATTACCATACTTAAACCACGCATAGATAACGGTTAATAGCCCTGCTGTAATTAATCGCATGGTAACTAGCCATTCTAAGTTCATATCCCTAAAGTTGCTTAGGAATTGTACTGAAGCACCTGATACGCCCCATAAAATGGCACCTAATAGGGTTAGTAGAACACCTATAACTTCGTATCGCTTCATAGGATTACTCGCCTAAGAGATCCACGTGCACTTTTACAACAACCTTGCGGATTTTAATAGGCTTATCATTAACCGCTAACAAAGGTCTATGGATATCAGATGGGAAGAATACCGTATAATACCCTTCCGGACAGTGGATGTGCCCTTCATCAACGGCTTCGTTTGGATAGAAATAGCAATCTCGTTCTGGATAGGATTCAACAGGTTTAACGAGACCTTTATCTACGAAAAAGCCCATATTTTCTTCGCCGCTCACCATAAATTGAATATCTACATAGTTGCGATGAGATTCAGGTTTTGTAGTTTCAAATAGTTTTGTTTCCACATCGTCCACATTGGCATACATCATGTCACCTTCAATGGCATGACGACCGCCTGGCAATGCTTTCAAATCTGTATTCTTTAAGAAATCTAAAGCTCGTACGATGGCTTTAGGATAGCCCATTTTTGTATAATCTGCAGTAATGCTAGAGAAAAACATATACGATCCTTTCCCGATATGTTAGCACATATATACATAAAGGACTAGCCATTATACGCTTTATATGAGGCGCAAATATGGTAAGGCATATATAGTAAAAGCCCTCCATACGCTACATATATGGAGGGCTCCTGTAAAATACTATTCAAATTTATGACTTACGTCAATTGTTATGCTATTAAGTTGTTACTATATGCAATTATCTATTCAGTTGTTGTGATTCTAACTGTATTTGATACAGTACGTGGACATGGTCTTAACTTTATTCTTGAGTCTTATGAGCAGCGATAATTTCTTCCGCTTGCTTATGTGGAACCTCTTCATAAGTATAGAACTGACGGTTAAATACGCCTTGTCCTTGAGTGATGGAGCGCAATGCTGTCACATAGTCGGCCATTTCAGCCAATGGTACTTGTGCTTTAACAACAGAAATACCTGTTCTTTCACTTTGTTCCATGCCTAATACACGACCTCGACGGCTA
>JAWERH010000157.1:0-2594 GCA_032482215.1 Veillonella sp.
CGTTGATTATAACTATGAAAATATCGATGAAGCAACAGGTTTACCAACTGGTACACTTCGTATTCCTGCATTCTTGATGCATAACTACCGTTATGTTGATTCTCGTTCTATCTTAAAAAATAGCTGTGACTATGTTCGTGCAGAATTATTATCTTTGATTAAAGAACATGGTCTTCCTGGTATGCCTCATGTGAAAGCTGATGATGTTGTAGATATTATCTTTACATCTGCTACTGAGTTGGAATTCTGGGTAAAAACTCCATCTAGAACAGTTACTAAAAAAGAATTATCCGTATCCCAAAAATTACAAGAACAATACTGGCAACGTACTCATGGTACAGTTCGTACTGCATTAGAACAAGCAGTTGAACGCTTAGATCAATATGGTATGGAAGCTGAAATGGGTCATAAAGAAGTAGGTGGCGTTAAAGCTAAACTTGATGAAGATGGTCATGAAGCAGTTGTATTAGAACAATTGGAAATCGACTGGAAATTCTCTGGTAACCCATTACAAACAGCAGATAATGAATTACAAGCTCGTATTATCGTTCGTGAAGTATTCCGTGAAAATGGTCTTGATGTAACATTCAATGCTAAACCTATTATTGGTGTAGCTGGTTCTGGCGAACATACACACTTTGGTGTTATGGCTAAATTGAAATCTGGTAAACTTCTTAACTTGTTCAGCCCAGAAGATATGCGTAAAGAATCTGCTAGCTCCTTAGGTATTGGTGCAATCATGGGTCTATTGAAACACTATGAAGCCATCAATCCATTCATCAGCTCTACTACAGATTCCTTAAATCGTTTGAAACCTGGTTTCGAAGCTCCCGTATGTATCGTTACATCCTTAGGTACTGATCCTTCTGAACCTAGCCGTAACCGTACAATCCTTTGTGGTTTGATTCGCGATATCGACAATCCTATGGCTACACGTTATGAATTGCGTTCTCCAAACCCTTATACAAATACATATACTGCATTGGCATTGATCTTCATCTCTGCATTTGATGGTATGAAATATGCTATTACATCTGGTAAAACACAAGCTCAATTGGAAGCAGAACTTTCTAAAGAAGTTGGTGAACCAGCTGAATACCTTGCTACAAACCGTGCATACCGTACAGAAAAAGACGTATTCGATGATTTCACTCAAGAAGAACGTAATCAAATGTTTGGTATTGCACCAGCTACTGTATGGGAAAATATTAAAGGTTACCAAAACAATCCTGAATTAGTTGAAACATTGGCTCAAGGTAATGCGTTTGCTAAGGACTTGATGGATTCCTTCATTGCATCTATTTTGAAACGTTGGAAACTTGTATTAGCACATCGTTTAATCCCTAGTAATCTTGATACTGTTCGTAAAATGGTAGCTATTCATACTGATAGCCGTAATAGTGTAGATGATAAACGTTTTGCAGAAGTTAACGATTTACGTTTCTATCTTGCTAAAGATAGCGATGATCGCAAATCTTTATTCACTCGTTTAATCGATGCACTTAACTCTGGTGAATATGACTTAGCATCTCAATTGCAAATTGAAATGAACGATAAAATGGAAGAATTAGAAGCTAAATATGCTAACTATGCAAAAAATATCTTCTAATATCGGTTGATTTTATTACTAAAAAAGGGCTCCTACATTTGTGGGAGCCCTTTTATTCATATTAATTTTTCATAAGTTAGTCGTTAAAGCTATTACTCGTTATGTCCAATAAATTTTTCTACTAATACTAAACTACATACGAGTACAAGAATCGCAACGGACCAAATTAAATTATCAAATGCAGATTCATGGTCAATAATTAGAAGTCTTACAATTGCTGTAATCCCAATATACAAAAAGAAATCAAGAGGGAAGTGGAAGTTATTTTTAAAGTATTTTACGATGAGTGCAATAAACTCAAAGTATAGGAAGAAGGTAATTAATTCTTCAATTAATAAGGAGTATGTGCTATATCCTTGAATATTTGCCCAAGTAACATAGCCGAGACTTATTAATGTATTGATAAGGGCAATACAAAGTGAAATACCAACGCCTACAAGGGCTATATTTTTATCGTTAATAATAGTTTAGAAATACGAATCCACATTATAATTCACCTACAATAAAACTTTAAATACTATACCACATAAAAAAGACCGTACACCGTACGGTCTTTTTTCGATTACACCACAGTATAATCAACAAAATATCTAAGAATTAGATATCAGCTTTAATTGCTTCTAATGCAGCATCGAAGTTAACTGCTTGAGTTACTTCAGGTACATATTCAACATAAGTAACTTTGTCTTCTTTATTGATTACTACTACGCCACGAGTCAAAAGACGAAGTTCTTCGATCAAGAAACCATAGTTTTCACCGAAGGAAGCATCTTTGTGGTCGGATAAAGTAATAACTTTATCAACGCCAGCAGCACCACACCAACGTTTTTGAGCGAAAGGCAAGTCCATAGAAATTGTCAATACTACAACATCATCAGAAAGTGCAGTAGCATCTTGGTTGAACCAACGAGTTTGAGCGTCACAAACGCCTGTATCAAGGGAAGGAACAACGGAGATAACTTTTACTTTACCTTCGAAATCTTTT
>JAWERH010000158.1:0-2589 GCA_032482215.1 Veillonella sp.
ATTCGCTTGAATCAAACTAAACTTTTTCCCCTCATAATGGCCATGTACATAGATATAAAGTACCTCATCTATAAATTCATATCCAAAATGTAAGGGTACCACGTAAGGGTAATCACCATCCATCATGCCTAGGTGAATGATACGAGTGCTATTTAAAATGCCCTTAATTTCATCTATATCTGTAACCTTGCGATCTTGTCGTCTCATAATAGTCTCCACAGTTTTACGTAAAAAATAATCTATGTATCATTATAGCAAATTTTAGAAATCTTTTAAGGCTAAGTATTCTCTTAAAATGAATAATTTTTCTTTTATTCGTATATTAATAATACTATTTTTTCTATGTGTCCACTGTATAAATACATTTGACTTTTTGTAATAGATACTGTATTATAAGAAAATAGTTTTATTGATTCTATAGATTATAAAAGCTATGGTCATCCATGGCTTTTTATATTTGTAGATAGTTTGTAGAAAAGAGGTCCTTACTATGTCTGATACGCATCAGTTAAAACGGGGCCTTAAGAATCGGCACGTACAGTTACTCGCCATCGGCGGTGCCATCGGTACAGGCTTGTTCTTAGGCTCCGGTCGTGCCATTCACTTGGCAGGTCCATCCATTATTTTCGCCTACCTTATTACAGGTATTATCTGCTTCTTCATCATGAGAGCATTAGGTGAATTGTTATTATCCAACTTGAATCACCACTCTTTTATCGATTTCGTAGAAGATTATTTAGGTGATCGAGCAGCCTTTATCACAGGATGGACATACTGGTTCTGTTGGCTTTCACTAGCCATGGCCGATTTAACAGCCGTAGGCCTCTATATGCAGTTCTGGATACCGTGGCTACCTCAATGGATACCCGCCCTTGTCGTCTTAGTAGCATTGCTATTAATGAACTTAACAGCCGTAAAATACTTCGGTGAAATGGAGTTCTGGTTTGCCTTGATTAAGGTAATTGCCATCATCTCTCTCATTATCATCGGTATCATCATGATTGTCACAGGTTTTACTACAGATGCAGGCGTTGCCGCCTTTAGTAATATGTGGAATTATGGGGGCTGGTTCCCGAACGGAACGATGGGCTTTATCTTATCATTCCAAATGGTTGTTTTTGCTTTCACAGGTATCGAGCTCGTAGGTTTAACAGCTGGTGAAACAGAGGATCCTGAAAAGGTTATCCCTATGGCGATTAACAACATTCCATTACGCATTATTTTGTTCTATGTGGGCTCTTTGGCTATCATCATGAGCATTTATCCTTGGACAGCCATCAACCCATCTGCTAGCCCATTTGTGGCTGTATTTACAGCAGTTGGTATTGCAGCCGCTGCAGGCATCGTAAACTTTGTAGTTCTTACATCTGCTGCATCTGCAACAAACTCTGGTATCTTTAGTACAGGCCGTATGATTTACGCCCTTGCTAAACGCGGTCATGCGCCAAGCTCTATGCGCCGCTTAACACACAGCAGTGTACCCTACCAAGCAACCATTTTCTCTGCTGCAGTACTATTGATTACGGTTGTACTCAACTATGTAATGCCAGAAGCAGTATTCGTTATGATTACATCTATCTCTACATTCTGCTTCATCTTTATTTGGGCAATGATGGTTATTTGTCACCTTAAATATCGCAAGAAAAACCCTGAATTAGCGGCACAATCTAAATTCAAAATGCCTCTATTCCCAGTGATGAATTACATCATCCTTGCATTCTTTGTTTTCATTCTAGGTATTCTCGCCTTAAACGAAGACACTCGAATTGCCCTCTTGTTTACACCAATTTGGTTCGTTATTCTCTGGGCCTTCTACTCCATGCTTAATACAGATGATGAAGATGCTCTCAGTGAGGAACTTATCGAGATGGCTGGTGTAAAAGAAATTTACAAAAAACCTAAAAAAGAAGATTCTGACGATTACATAATCTAACACAAAAAGCCCGTGCTATGCACGGGCCTTTCTCTTACTTCATAGTAGGGAAATTTTGTTGTTCATACTGTTGTTGATAAGCAGGTAAATTACTTGTATCTTCGCCATAATTAAAGATCGTCTTAGTACGGTATCCACCTTGGGTAATGATAAGATCAATGGAGGATGGTACCTCTTGACCATTTTGTTGTAAATGATTTACTAATTCTTGTAGCGCTTCAACTTGTCGCAACGAACCAGTCATATATTTACCTTTGGATAGGCCTGTATTTCTAATGACTTGGCCATTATATACTTGACCATTTTTATCTGTGTAATAGAATCGTACAGCTGATTTATCTCCTGTAGGTACAGCTTTAATATAGATGGTTTTCCAATTTTTCTTAACCATCACTCTTGTAGCATCTGCTAACTTATTAGATAAACGTTGTGTTTCTTTATTTGCAGATTTAGATACACCATTGACTTGCTGAATTTCATCATTCATAGGCATATCAATAAGTGCCATACTAGGATCTTGTTGTACCTTTTTCGCATCTGCAGGCTGAACCGCCAACACACCAACGGCCGCCATTACAGCTAACGTTGTAAGAGCAAATTTCTTCATTATATCTCTCCTCAGATAGGATTCCCTAAACAAATTATATTTTATACAA
>JAWERH010000159.1:0-5332 GCA_032482215.1 Veillonella sp.
TTCATAAGCTGCTTGGATCTCCTTGAGTGATACGGATTGATCCGCCCATTCAATAACTGGATTTGCTTGTGTTACACCGATTACTTTTAAACCTGGTAAATCTAAGAGATAGTTAACAGCTTTAATGTCTACCTCTACGATAAATGCACCAAGAGCAGGTTGGAAAATAGCTCGTTCAGCATATTTATCGAATTTAACACCAATATTATTGCCGAGGGCCATTTTTGTGACAGCTTCAGGGATGCCGCCTTGTTCAACTACATAAGCGGAGTAAACACGACCTTTTTCAATTTGTTCTTGTAAGACGTCACAGTTTTCTTTGAATCGATCCCAATCAGGAGTGTCATCGTACATGCGAGGTACATCGAAGAATACGAGTCGATGGTCTACGCCTTTAAGGTCCTGACTTACGATATTGTCTACATGAGCTGTACCAACTGCAAAGGATACGAGCGTAGGAGGAACTGTAAGGTCCATAAATGTAAGGTTTGCCCCAAGATTCCTTAGAGTTAAGGCGTTCAAAGTACTCTTGTAATGTTAGGTATGCATCTTCACGGCGACCGCCAAGAGCTACTAACTTAGCAACAGATAATAGTACAGCATATTGTACGCCATGGTATGGGCTCCAAGTAGATAATTCTGGTACAAAGCCATGTGTCATGATACTAGCTGTAGTAGTATCACCATTTAATACAGGTAATTTTGCGACCATGCCTTGAGTAGGTGTCTTTTGGAACTTACCACCGAATGGCATGAGTACTGTATTAGCACCCACAGTGCTGTCAAAGCGTTCTGCTAAGCCCTGTTGGGAAGCGGTGTTTAAATCGGATACAGCAGCAAGCCATTTTTCTTTAAAGTTATCTGCACTAGAAGAACCACGTAAGAAGTAAGAGCGATCTGCTGGAGCTGTTACTATAGCTTCTTGCTGTTGGCTTGCACCATTTGTATTTAAGAAGTCGCGGCTAATGTCGACGATTGTTTCGCCATTCCAGTTCATGATGAGACGATTTGTATCAGTTACATCTGCTACAACTGTACATTCTAAGTTTTCTTCGTCGCAATATGCTTTAAATGCATCTACATCTTTAGCGGAGATAACGCAAGCCATACGTTCTTGAGATTCAGAAATGGCCAATTCTGTACCATCGAGGCCAGCGTATTTTTTAGGTACTAAATCAAGGTTAATAGTTACGCCATCTGTTAATTCACCGATGGCAACGGATACACCGCCTGCACCAAAGTCATTACAACGTTTAATAAGCGTTGTTACTTCACCGCGACGGAAGAGACGTTGAATTTTACGTTCTGTAAGGGCGTTGCCTTTTTGAACCTCTGCGCCACATGTGGAAAGGGACTCTACGGTATGTTCTTTAGAGGAACCAGTAGCGCCACCACAGCCATCGCGACCAGTTTTGCCACCTAATAACACCACAACATCACCTGCAACAGGCGTTTCACGGCGCACTTGATTGCGTGGAGCTGCACCGATAACAGCGCCGATTTCCATGCGTTTTGCTACGTAACCAGGATGGTAATATTCTTTTACTTCACCTGTAGCAAGGCCGATTTGGTTGCCGTAAGAGGAGTAGCCACGAGCAGCTTCTTGGGTAATTTTCTTTTGCGGTAATTTACCTTCTAATGTATCTTCAAGGCTAGTATGAGGGTCGCCAGCACCTGTAACGCGCATAGCTTGGTATACATAAGCACGACCGCTCAATGGATCTCGGATACAGCCACCTAAGCACGTTGCAGCCCCACCAAATGGTTCAATTTCAGTAGGGTGGTTATGAGTTTCGTTTTTGAATAATAACAACCATTCTTCGGTTTTGCCGTTTACATCAACAGGAACGATGATTGTACATGCATTGATTTCATCGGATTCATCAAGATTTGTTAAACCGCCTGCATGACGCAACTCTTTGACTGCAAGTGTTGCCATGTCCATGAGGGAGCGAGCCTTTTTCTTCGTTGTATATAGCTCAGCGCGGCCTTCCATATATTCTTCAAGTGCTTCTTTTACAGCACCTGTGAAACGACTATCCTCAATGGTAATATCCGTTAATTCCGTCATAAATGTAGTGTGACGGCAGTGGTCGGACCAATAGGTGTCGAAGAGGCGAATTTCTGTAATGGTAGGATTGCGGTGTTCTACCTCTGCATATTGTTGCTTGATTAATTTGAGGTCTGCCAATGTCATAGCGAGGCCATAGCTATCGATGAGGGCTTTTAAATCAGTATCGCTCATGTCTGTAAACCCGTCGATTATTGCCACTGGTTTAGGATCTTCTAATTCAAGAGCTAATGTAGTTGGCAATTCAAGACTCGCTTCGCGGGAATCTACAGGGTTAATATAGTATGCTTTGATGGCCTCTTCTTGTTCTTTTGTGAAAGTGCCTTCGATGGCGAATACACGAGCACATCGAACGATGTGGCCAGATGTAAGGGTGAGCATGGAAATACATTGCTCAGCACTGTCAGCACGTTGATCGTATTGACCTGGCACATATTCAACAGCGAAAACGAAACCTTGTACAGCTGGGATTTCTTCTAATACTGTATCTACAGGAGGCTCGGAGAAGATAAGATTTTTTGCAGCCTCTAAATCTTTTGCATCTACATGTTCGATATCATATCGCTCGTAGATGGTTACTCCTGTAGCAGGCATAGATAATTCCTGTTGTAAGGTTTGTAACATGCGTTGTGCTTCTTGGTTGAAAGATTCTCGTTTTGTTACGAATAATCGTTGTATAGCCATTGTAGCCTCCTGTAATGTATATAATTCCCTGTGGGATATTGACAAATTAAGTATAGTCGGTCTAGACTTATAAGTAAAGATAATCTTACTTATGAAAAGATTAGAAATGCTAATAAATATGAAAGGTTCATTATAGTAAATGATATGGATATTTAAAAGTAAGACGTTACTATTAGTATATAACAGAGGTGAATAAAATGGCAGTATCTGCAGATTTATATAGAACCTTTTTAGGGGTAGGCTTATATTTGTCCTTTTCTCGTGCCGCAAAAGAACTAGGTGTGTCTCAATCCGCCATCAGTCAAAGCATTAAACAATTAGAAGGGGAACTGAATATGCCTCTTTTCGTGCGTACTACAAAATCTGTAGGATTCACGCCAGAAGGTAAAGAATTGTTTGATACGGTAGCTAAAGCGTTCTCCATCCTTGATAATGGGGTGACTCAATTACAAGAACGTGTTAGCCAAGCTTATGAAAGCTTAAACCTTGCTGCTACAGATACATTATGTCGCCATTTCTTATTACCATATTTCCATAAATGGCAATTGCAAGAAAGTGAAATCGGATTGCATATCATTAATCGTCCATCCCCTGATTGCGTAGAGTTGGTACTCAATAAAGAGGCTCAGTTAGCGGTGGTTAATGATTATGAAGGCTTGCGTGATAATCCTCAATTAGAGGTCACTACATTGGCTACAATTCAAGATGTATTTGTTGGTGGCCCTGACTATAAAGGGGCAGGCTTCTTTGATCAAGGTCGCTTACTTAACGAGCCTATCTTATTATTACATAAGGGATCTGCGAGCCGTACCTTCTTTGATGAAGTAACACATGGCGCATGCCGTAAACCTCGCTTTGAACTTGGTAGCGTCGATGTATTGCTTGATCTTGTAGAAATTAATATGGGCATTTCCATGTTGCCTAACCATGTAGTGCAACAAAAGATGCAAGAAGGCTCCATCGTGCGTATCGATACAGATATTCCTGTACCGACCCGTGATATTGTACTTGTCCGTTCTCGTTTGGTACCTCAATCTGAAGGGGCTGCGCGCTTCACATCCTTGCTTATTAATCGTGAAAGCACTCGTGATAAGGTCTTATAATTATAAGACACACTTTTTGAGAAATTTCAGAAAGTGTGTCTTTTTATATTTTAGACTAGTCTTATCTGTGCTATATTATATTGTTATAAACCTATTGAATTTTATAATTCAGAATTGAAAGTTTTTAAGTCTCTTTGATAGTTATTGTATTAGTCATATTGTTAAGGCTTTTACTTGATATAGGTTGACCCTAAGGGGTTATTTACGTTAAAATTTAAAGATAGTTATACTGCGGAGGTAAGAGCACATGGAATTATTAAAACAACGCATTCGTGAAGAGGGGATTGTCCTCAATAATCGCGTGCTAAAAGTCGATGGTTTTTTAAATCATCAAATCGATCCACAATTGTTTAAAGCAATCGGTAAAGAAATTGCTGATCGTTACCGTGATGCAGGGGTACAACGTATTGTTACTATTGAGGCATCTGGCATTGCATTGGCATTGATGGCTGCTCTTGAACTTGATGTGCCATTAGTATTTGCGCGTAAGAAAAAATCTATTCTTATGGTAGACGATGTATATCATAGTGTGGTGTATTCCTACACAAAAGAAGAAAACTACGATATTACTATTTCTAAAAAATTCTTGCCAGCTGGTGAAAAAGTGTTAATCATCGATGACTTCTTGGCATCTGGTGAGGCGGCTATGGGCCTTGCTAAATTGGTAGAAGACGCAGGTGATGAAGTGGTAGGTATGGCTATTGCTATCGAAAAATCCTTCCAACCTGGTCGCGAACGCCTTGAACATGCAGGTTATCGTGTAGAGTCTTTAGTTCGTATTAAAGAATTTAAAGACAATGGTTGTGTATTTATCGAAGACTAATAGTCTGATTATTTGTAGAGGGAATTATGAATCAAAAAGCAGAAAAATTCGACTTACTCATCGCTGACCTAAACAAAGGTGGTAACTCTTGGTTTACAAAGGAAGAAATGACAGATGATCTTCATACAGTCGTTTATCACGGCCGTTTGGATGTTCATGAGCATAGCTTGCCTGTATTCATCGTTGTGGATGATTCTGCATTCTCCTATGCTCGTATAGCTATCACAACAACATCTATTGATGAAAAAGTGATTCCTGCTGTGTTAAAAGAACTTAACACATTAAATCAAGATTATAAAGTATCTAAATACTATGTAAGCAATGAAGATAATAACATCTATATGGATGTATCTGTTCCTGGTTTGACAGAACAGTTTGATCCTACAGTAGTAGTTAATTTATTGCTTGAAGTTGTTCAACCACACTTAGATGCTGTGCATAAAGGCATTCTTAAAGTAGCTGGTTTAGCTTAATAGAGGTTGTTATGAATCCTAAAGCGTTATTATTTGATAAGTTTTTAAAAGACGAAGAAATCACATCCTTTGAACGTAAGGATTTTGATGATGAAGACGGTACTGTTGTATACCGTTCTTATATTAAATCCCCGTTGTGGGATATGCCGTTATTTGTCATTCTTGATAACAGTATTTA
>JAWERH010000160.1:0-4366 GCA_032482215.1 Veillonella sp.
AAACCATCTTCATCAGTTTTACCATTCCAGAAGAGGTCAAGGATGCTTTCATTAGTATCCCAACCTAATGCACGTACCAATACAGTAGCTGGTAATTTACGGTTACGGTCAATACGAACAGCCACAACTTCGCTAGCATCAGTTTCAAGTTCAATCCATGCGCCACGGTTAGGAATAACTGTGGAATCGTACAAACGGTTACCCATTGTATCGATTTCTTTATTGTAGTAAACGCCTGGAGAACGTACCAATTGGGATACGATTACACGTTCTGCACCATTGATGATGAAAGTACCTGTGTCAGTCATCAATGGGAAATCGCCCATAAATACTTCTTGTTCTTTAATATCCATATTTTCTGGATCATTATTTACCAAGCGAATATTTACACGAAGTGGTGCTGCGTAAGTAGCATCACGGTTTTTACATTCATTAATATCATACTTAGGTTCACCTAAGCTGAAACCTTCGAAAGAAAGTACTAGATTACCTGAATTGTCTTTAATCGGAGAAATATCGTTGAAAATATTTTGTAAACCACTCTCCAAGAACCACTCATACGATTTACGCTGAATGTCCAATAAATGCGGCATCTTGATAACTTCGTTAATTTTTGCGTACGTATAACGAGTTCGTTTGCCTACCTGTTCAGGTTTGAACATATTTGCTTTCACCCCTATCAAAACACACTGGTCTACCATTTTCTATAACGGCACGGAAAAGACATCTTACAGGTCTCAGTTTTCCTGCTCGGATAACGTCAAATAAAGCAAGGCCCATTTCATTTTTAAAAATAACCTTGCTTTCCATTAACCAAGCACAACCTTGGAAGAAAACCTCATCACTATTCAAGTTATAGTTTTTATATCCAAAAGCAGGAAACGCTACTTTTGCAATATATAATTCTATCAGTATTAAAAAAGACTGTCAACCAAAAGGGTTGACAGTCTTTCATTTTCATGCTTTATTCATGTATCAAAACAACTGACTATGTTAGTTGCCTTTTTGTTTTAAAAGATTAGCACCAGCAATACCAGGGCGAGTCATTTCTTTAGGAGAAAGGATATGATTGATTTCATCTTCAGTCAATAAACCTTTTTCCAAGATGATATCACGGATAGCACGACCAGTAGTATATGCTTCTTTCGCAAGAGAAGATGCTGTTTCATAGCCAAGGTGTGGCAACAATGCTGTTACGATACCAACGGAACGATTCAACCAGTATTCGCATTGTTCACGATCCACTTCAAGATCCACGAGTAATTTATCAACGAATGTATTTACGCCGTTTTTGAGGTAGCAAAGATTATTGAACAAATTGTAAGCCAATACAGGTTCCATTACGTTCAATTCGAATTGACCATTTTCTACAGCCAATGTAATGGTTAAGTCATTACCGATAACTTGGTAACATACTTGGTTCAATACTTCGGCGATAACAGGGTTAACCTTGCCTGGCATGATGGAAGAACCAGGTTGGCGAGCAGGCAATTTTAATTCCCCAATACCACAACGAGGACCGGAGGCCATCAAGCGGAAGTCATTAGCCATTTTAATCAATACAAGAGCCGTAACTTTCAAACCGCTGGAGATATCTGCAAAGATATCTGTATTGTTAGTAGCATCAATTAAGTTTTCTGCTGTGTAGAATGGTTCACCTACTACTTCACTAAGTTCGTATGCTACATCATGAATATAATTAGGTTCCGCATTAAGCCCTGTACCAACTGCAGTAGCACCCATGTTAATTACATGTGCACCTTCAACGGCAGATTTAATACGTTTAATACCGCGGCGAACACCAGATGCATAGGCACCCATTTCTTGACCTAATGTAATTGGCACCGCATCTTGTAAGTGAGTACGACCCATCTTCAAAATTTCGCTATATTCAACAGCCTTTTTCTCAAGCTCGTCAACAAGGCGTTGTAATGCTTCAAGTAAAGGTTTAGATTTTAAGATCGCACATACCTTGATTGCTGTTGGGAAAGCATCATTTGTAGATTGTGCCATATTACAATGGTTGTTAGGGCTTACAATATCATAGCTTCCTTTTGGATGACCCAAAATTTCACAAGCACGGTTAGCCAACACTTCGTTCATATTCATGTTTACAGAAGTACCTGCACCACCTTGAATTGGATCAACAGGGAATTGGTCCGCAAATTGACCTTCAATTACTTCGTCTGCAGCTTGTACAATAGCTTTACCAATAGATACATTTAAGCGACCAGTTTTCATATTCGCTAAAGCAGATGCTTTTTTTACCATTGCCAATGCTTTGATAAAATCTTGGTCCAAGTGTTTTCCTGTAATATGGAAGTTTTCTAATGCACGAATTGTTTGTACACCGTAATATAATTCATCAGCTACTTCTAATTCGCCTAAGAAATCATGTTCTTTTCTCATAATAAATCCTCTTTCTACTATTTTTATACAAAATAGTATTTCAATGAAACGGTTTTATCTTACGCGCTCATTATAGCATGTATTTTGTATACATAAAAGTCATTTCATGTATTCTGTACAAACAATATTCTATACAATATATTATTTCATAAATATAATTTTTTTGTAACTATTTCCATATTGATAAAAGCTTTATCTTTCATTGGTTTAATTATTACACGCCCTATAGTACAATAATATAAAATATGTAAGTAAGGAGTAATTATGATTAACAATCACATGTTGCGCATAGGTGCGCTATTTTTATTAACCGTACTGAGTTACGGTTTCTATAATGCCTATCTACCCATAACAGATCCGGTTGAATCTAACTATGTATTATCTGCTATTACAATGCTAAAGCATAACTCATGGATATCACCTATGATATATGACCAAGTCTGGTATGATAAACCGCCCCTCACCTATTGGGCGCTCATGATAAGCTATAAACTATTTGGCATATCTGACTTTACATCCCGCATACCGAATACACTCATTGCCGGTGGCAGTGTAGCGCTTATGTACCATCTTGTGTATCGCATTAAAGAGTCCACACATATAGCGGTAACAAGTGCCATACTTTTATTTAGTGCCTTACAGTTCTGGTACATTTCTCACGCAGTCATAACAGACGGCTTCCTCTTCTTCTTTTCACTAGCCATCTTCGGCTATTCTTATCTAGCTTTCACCAAGAACGATAAACATTCCATGGTAAAAGCCTATGGAGCGGCAGCCTTAGCGGTTGTAACTAAAGGGCCCGTTGGTATTGTTCTGCCTGGATTAATACTATTACTATTCATTGCTGCACGATGGCTTACCCAAAAAGATAAAGATGAATACTCACTTGCTATGGATATTACATTATTATTTAATCCTTTGGGAATTCTCTTATTTATAGTTCTTGCCAGTCCATGGTACATCGCTATGTACTCGATTCACGGTCAAGAATTCATATCTGGTTTCCTAGGGCTTCACAACATGGAGCGAGCACTTGTATCTGAGCATCCCAAATTCAATGTTTGGTATTATTACCTAATCATTGTCCCTCTTGCTCTATTACCATGGACACCAGCCGTTATTTACCGACTCAAAAACATTACCTGGAAAAATAATTTTTATCTTCTCGGCGCCATCTGGTTTGTAGTAATTGTATTATTCTATTCACTAGTGGCCACAAAGTATATAACCTATACGTTACCAGCAATAATCCCATGTCTTATCTGGGGTGCTGAAGCTATCACAGCTAGCTTCCATAACAAGAGTACTAGTTTTAAATATATTGTAACGATTCCATTAGACATATATACAATCTTATTCCTAGTAGCCAGCATCGCAACACCAGAATTAAATCCTATACCATTAATTAGTGCATTCGTATTACTAGTACTATTTGCACTAGTAGTAAAACGGTACAGACATAGTAACTTACCATTATCTATCTATTTAGCCACACCTTTAACTATTTTATATACGGCAATCACAATAACTGTAACACCTATTTTATCTGATCAATCGGGGCTTCAATTCAAGCCATATATTAAGTCAAGTGCTCAACACACATATATATATGGTACCTACTATACATCGATTGTGTATTATACCGAAAATACACCAACACAAGTATTTGTACATACTACAGATAACCCCCTATGGACAGCAGGAAAAACATTAATGCCAACCATAACACTGGAGGAATTTGACAGAAGAGTATCTGCAGAAAAAGGTGCTATCATTATTGTACCGAACAAATATAGTAAAGAATTTACTAATTCTCCAACAAATATAATGGCCACAGAAATTGGTAAAAATGGATCAGCTAGAATTTATCAAATTCAGTAACTAAACAAAAAAGGCGTACCCGAGGGTACGCCTTTTATTATGGCTAGAATTATTTCAATTCTACAGTTGCGCCAGC
>JAWERH010000161.1:0-2549 GCA_032482215.1 Veillonella sp.
CTCGTCATCCATTCCGGCAGCCATTATTTCAATGGCAATTTTACGTTTCTTCAAGGATTCTAACGTTCTTGAAAACAACATGGTACAAACACAGGCTTCTGCAGCCGGTACTTTGTCCGCAATTATCTTTATCTTGCCAGGTCTATTAATGCTTGGTTATTGGAATGGTTTCCCATTCTGGCAAACATTCTTGCTCTGCGCATGCGGTGGTTCCCTTGGTGTATTATTCACCATTCCATTGCGTCGTGCCATGGTAGTAAATAGTGATCTACCATATCCAGAAGGCCGTGCAGCAGCAGAAATCTTGAAGGTTGGTTCCCATAATGGTGGCCAAGGTCCTCAATCTAGCTCCGGTATGGGAGATATCGTATCCGGTGGTCTTGTAGCTGGTATTATCAGTCTTTGTGCGAATGGCTTCAAAGTGCTTGGCGACAGCATGAGCTTCTGGCTTCCTGTAGGTAGCAAGGGTATTACTCAAATTCCATTGGGCTTCTCTACAGCGTTGTTAGGTGCTGGTTACCTTATTGGTATCGCTTCCGGTATCGCTATCCTAGTTGGTGTACTCATCGCTTGGGCTGGCTTCGTACCTTACTTGACTAACATGCTTGCTCCAGATGGTGGTGCTACAGCTAAATTTGCAATGGCTGTTTGGAAATCTAAAGTTCGTTTCATCGGTGCAGGTGCTATCGGTATCGCAGCGATTTGGACTTTGATTACATTGATCAAACCTATTATCGAAGGTATGAAAATTTCTGTTAAATCCATGAATAGCAGTTCCTCTGAACGTGAATTGCATCGCATGGATACAGATATGAGCACAAAATCTGTTATTATCGTATTCGGTATTATCCTTTTAGGCTTAGTTCTTACATTCTGGGACTTCGTATCTGCAGTACCTATTAGCGCAGGCTTAATGTGGACACTTGTTATCGTAGGTGTTCTCGTAGCATTGCTAATTGGCTTCTTCGTAGCTGCTGCATGTGGTTACATGGCAGGCCTTATCGGTACATCTGCATCTCCAATCTCTGGTATTGGTATCTTGGCGACTATTATTTCTTCCCTAGTGGTGTACTTCATCGCTTCTGAAAATAACTTGTTCGCTACAGAAGCAGGCGTACAATTCGCTACAGCTATGGCTATCTTTATGACATCCGTAGTTATCGCCATTGCATCTATTTCTAACGATAACTTGCAAGACTTGAAAACAGGTCAACTCGTTGGTGCTACACCTTGGCGTCAACAAATTGCGTTGTTACTTGGCTCCGTAGCTGGTGCAATTGCAATTGCTCCTGTTCTTAACTTGCTTTACCAAGCATACGGCTTCACAGGTGCGTTACCACGTGCTGAAATGGATCCTAATGCTGCATTATCTGCTCCACAAGCAACTTTGATGACTACAATTGCTCAAGGTATCTTCAGTTCTAGCATGGATTGGAACTACATCTTGATCGGCGTTGGTGTTGGCGTAGTAGCAATCATCGTTAACTTAATTCTTAAGAGCACAACAGCTTCTTTAACATTGCCTCCATTGGCAGTTGGTATGGGTATCTACTTACCTCCAACATTGGAAGTACCTCTTATCTTAGGTTCTTTCATTAGCTATTTCGTAGGTCGTTACCTAGTAGCTCGTGCTAAAATGCGTGCTGGCGAACTTGCTGAGTACGATGTAGAACAATCTAACCGCCGCGGCGTTCTCTTCGCTTCTGGTTTGATTGTTGGTGAAAGCTTGATTGGTGTAATCATAGCTGTTATTATTGTATTGTCTGTTACAACTGGTGGTGGTGAATCTCCACTTGAATTAGTAGGCCCTCAATTTGAAAGCACAGCACAATGGTTAGGATTGCTTGCATTCATCTTCGCTGGTTTATACCTTGTTCGTCGTGTTGTAGCACACAAATTCAATAAAGAAGAAGCTTTAGCTATGAAAGCTGAGCAAGAACAACAATAAGAGGTAAACAATGAAATTAAAACAGTCTGTACTCATCATGATGGCTGCTGCGTTGCCAGTGGTATCCTTCGCAGCAAGCGAAATTCCTGTAACTAAAGACACTGCTACAGTACAAGCAGCTCCAGCTGATACGAATAAAGTAAATCGTAACGATTTAACATATCGTATTTCTAGCACTGCTACACCTGAGCAAAACCGTGCGTTACGCTCTGTAGCAACAAAAGTTGATCGCAATGCAGTTGAAGTGGTAGCACCAAATGCGGACCGCTATATGGACCGTAAAGAGGTGGCTGTATCTCCAGTGGAATCCACTACAGATCATCTTGATCTAGTGTTCCCAACAGTTAAATCTGTTAGCCCAACTGTAGAGAAAGCAATCAATATGACTATCAAAAAATACGTTGCTAAAGTACAAAACGACGTAGAAAAATTGAATGCCAAAGAAGCTGATAAAACAAATGTAGTTATGTACTACGATGTTAAAACAGACAAAAATGGTATTTTCAGTGTATTGATTCATACGTACACAATGCGTGATCGTGATGCTAATGGCGTCAACTATGTAAAAGGCTTCACATTCAACACTACAACAGGTCGTCAA
>JAWERH010000162.1:0-3621 GCA_032482215.1 Veillonella sp.
ACTTCATTCTATCACTAGGAGGTTCTTTCCTTTTCTCTAAGAATTTTTTACCGACCCCCAGTTTAACTGGGGGTTTAGTCATGCCTATTCGGCGTACAACTATAAAAGCAGTACCTCACTACGAGGTACTGCTTTTTTCATTAGTTAAGCTTTGTAAGAATATCTTTTGCAAATTCTTGTGCCGCTTTACAATCGTATTCATTTGGATGTACTGCAGCTTGTTTGTGTCGTGCATCTCTATCAGCTGATTGGCCATGGCTATGTCCCTTAGGGAACATTTTATACATCATTTCGATAACCTTAGGGTCTACCTTACCTTGGCAGATAAATGTCCCAACCGGCTCTATACCATCGGGTAAACAGTTCGCTGCATTGATTAAACTCTCCTTAGCATGTGCCATTTGTGGCGGCACACCAGCTGTGGCAAACAAGGCAATATGTGGATTATGTAATGTACCGAGTACATCACGAGCTTCTTTATTGGCTGTTCCTTTATCAACCCAGAATCCTACAAACACAAGATCGTAAGATGATAAATCGGTGGGCAATTCTTTCATAGATACACATGGTGTACCTGCTGGCAATACACTAGTAATAGCCTCAGCTACTTGTTTCGTGTTCCCTGTAAGGGAAGAATATATAACAATAGACTTCATGTCTTACCTCCTAATTAATATATATCTATTATAGGACATATATATCAGACCTTTAATAAAATAAATCACAATATTATATTGAAGGAAATTCTATTTACTGATACGTACTATTTTTACGTACTATTTTAATATTCTGAAAAAAGATATATCATTCAAAATCATCATATATGCGTCCCATATAGTATTTTCTAGCATTTATAACTATATCGATAAATTTAAGCATACTATATTTATAATTTTCTAAATGTCAATATTGAATGTATAGAATTTTTTCGCTATAATCGTAACATAATGTATAAGCTTAATAAGAAAACTACCATATATTGTAGTTTTCTTATTTTTCTGATTAGACTTAACTTAAAGATATTTTATACTTTTCAGTCTAATCTTATATATGCTTAAATTAACAGTTTTATTACTTTTAAACTCAAGGGGAACAGTAATGGAGATTATGATCAAGAAACGGGATGGCCATTTCGAGCCTTTGTCCGTTGAAAAAACGAAACGTATGATTGCCTTCGCATGTTTGGGGTTAGATTCTTGTGATCCACTAGAATTGGAAATGGATGCGAAGTTACAATTCGTTGGCTATCGAAAAGGTTATCTCTAAAAAAGACGACGGTTTCGGCAACCAAGTTAATAAAATGAACCAAGATTGGCAATTTGTAGCGGCTCGTCTATTCTTGTTCGATCTCTATAAAGAAGCAGCTATTACACGCCGTTACAAAGCATTCGGTTATGGCAACTTCCCAAATCTTGTACACATGCTTGTAGAGGAGAAAAAATACGCTGACTTCTTCGTTACTGAATATACAGCTGACGAATTGCAAGAATTAGGCGATTACATCAAGCCTAAACGAGACTATCTCTTCAACTATGAAGGTCTTAAATTATTGGCTGACCGTTACTTGGTAAAAGGCTTCAACAAAGAAATCTACGAATTGCCACAAGAACGTTTCATGGCTATCGCTATGCACTTGGCATTAGTAGAAGGCGAAAACAAAGTAGAATACGCTAAGAAATTCTACGATTTGATGAGTCAATTAAAAATGACAACAGCTACACCTACATTAGCAAATGCAGGCACACCATTCCATCAATTGTCCTCATGCTTCATCTCTGGTGTAGATGACAACTTATGGTCCATTTACGACGTAAACAGCAAATTCTCCCGCGTATCTAAACACGGTGGTGCTCTTGGTATCTACCTTGGTAAAGTTCGTGCCTTGAACTCCGACATCCGCGGGTTCAAAAACTCCTCTGGTGGCGTTATTCCTTGGATCCGTTTGTACAATGATACAGCTGTTGCAGTAGATCAATTGGGTAAGCGTAAAGGCGGCGCTACAGTAACACTTGATATTTGGCATAAAGACTTCTACGAATTTGTAGAACTTCGTACAAACAATGGTGATGACCGTCGTAAAGCACACGATATCTTCCCTGCTATCTCTGTTCCAAACATCTTCATGGAACGTATGATTGCTCGTGAAAACTTCACCCTCTTCGATCCTCATGAAATCTTAGCTGTAAAAGGTTATGCCTTAGAAGACTACTACGATACTGATGACAATAAGGAATTCACAAAACGTTACCTTGAATGTGAACAAGATCCTAACTTACACGGTATCGAAGTACCAGCATTAGACATGATGAAAAAAATCATGCGCTCCGCTGTTGAAACGGGTACACCGTTCATCTTCTTCCGCGATACTGTAAACGCTGCAAACCCTAACAAACATGCAGGTATGATTTACGCATCCAACTTGTGCCACGAAATCGCACAAAACGTTGGGTTCACTAATCTTGCTGAAGAAATTATCAACGAAGACGGTACTATCACTACGAAAACAAATACAGGTGACATGGTTACATGTAACTTGAACTCCATCAGCCTTGGCCGTATTACTGACGAAGAGTTAGAAGAAAATATTGCCCTTCAAATTCGAATGCTAGACAATGTTATCTCTATCAACCAAGCGCCAGTGCCAGAGTCTCGCATGACGTCTGAAAAATACCGCGCTATTGGTCTTGGTACTTCTGGTTACCACCACTACCTTGTAAACCACGATATCCAATGGGAATCTGATGAGCACATCGAAGTAGCAGACAAATTATTCGAAAACATCGCCTACTATGCTATCAAAGCTTCCATGGAATTGGCTAAAGAAAAAGGTGCATACCCTGCATTTAAAGGTTCCGAATGGGAAACTGGTGAATACTTCACACGTCGTGGCTATACATCTGATCGTTGGAAACAATTAGCTGCAGACGTTGCTAAATATGGTATCCGTAATGGTTACTTGATGGCTGTAGCGCCTACTGGTTCTACTTCCAATATTGCGAATACTACAGCTGGTATCGACCCAATCTTCAAAAAATTCTTCATTGAAGAAAAGAAAGGTTCTTTCACACCAAAAACTGCACCAGATTTGAACAATAAAACATTCTGGCTCTACAAAGAAGCTCATACAATCGACCAACAATGGTCTATCAAAGCTTGTGGCGTACGTCAACGTCATATTGACCAAGCACAATCTTTCAACTTGTATATCACACCTCAAATGAAGGCGAAAGAAATTCTAGACCTTTATGTTGAGGCCTACAAACAAGGTATCAAAACAATCTACTATATCCGTAACCAATCCCTTGAAATGGATGAGTGCACAAGCTGCTCCTCCTAATACGAGATGTGTATATAAGTCTGATGACGACCTATCGCAGTATAGGTCGCATCGTTGTATAAAGGAGTCCTACTATGGAGAAAAAACTGATTTTCAACGAACATGGTGAACGTGGCACGCAATCTATGATTGGCGGCAACACAACAAACCTTCGCGAATGGAACCGTATCAAGTACGACTGGGCTAACCAAATGTACCGCACAATGCTCAACAACTTCTGGATTCCTGAAGAGATTTCCTTGAACGAAGACGTTAAGCAATTCCCATACTTAACAGATTACGAA
>JAWERH010000163.1:0-2501 GCA_032482215.1 Veillonella sp.
GTAGTTAAAACATTCATTGAATATGTTCGCGATTACTATAAAAAACATACTGTTGTAGATAATAGTATTTTTAGAGAATATAAAGGATAGATTATACAAATCGGGTCTATATAAGGCTTTATAACTGTCTATCCATGCTATTTCAGTATTAGACTTTTTCGATATAATCAGTCATAATAAAGGTGTCTCGAAAGAGCAAGGCAGTAACCATGTAAGTGCATGTATACCCCCTTTGGGGACGTATACATGCATTTTTTTCATTTTGGGCTGCAATTCTATGCTTAAAATGCATAAAAAGTATGAATAGTAGATATAAAAGTTTTTATAACCCCTATAAAGGTAATCTATTATTCATAATTCTTTTAAGCATATATAATGAGTGTAGACTTAATCAATGTAACTGACGTCGCGAGCAGTTAGGTTGTTAAAGACTAGATGATTTTATGTATGCCTAAGTTAGTTAAGAAAGGTAAAGACACACATGAAAGACAAATTATGGCGCGTTGCAGTTATGGCTGCTATTGTCGCAATCGCATGGTTTGGCGGCACACCAGAAGGTCTCAAACCACAAGTATGGCAATTATTTGGTATTTATTTAGCAACTATCGTGGGCTTGGTATTAAAACCATTCCCAGTTCCTATTACGGTATTATTGGGTGTTGCTACATCTTCTATTTTATTGAGCAACACAAAAGATGTATTAGCTGGTTACAGCAATACAGCATTATGGTTGATCTTCGCAGCCTTCGCATTATCTGTTGCGTTTGGTAAAACTGGCCTTGGTCACCGTATCGCTTACCACTTAGTTCGATTGTTTGGTAGCACAACACTTCGTCTTGGTTATGTAACTGCATTCCTTGACTTAATCTTGTCTCCAGCAACTCCATCCAACACAGCACGTGCAGCAGGTATCGTTTATCCAATCAACTTATCTATCGCTGAAGCGGTTGGTTCATATCCTGGTGAAACTGCTAAAAAAGCAGGTGCTTACCTCTTACAGAATGGTTACTTTGCAACAAAGGTAACATCCTTCTTATTCGCTACAGCAATGGCACCAAATTACTTAGCACTTGATTTCATTACTAAATTGACTGGTGTATCCTTGAATTGGGCACAATGGGCTGCAGCTATGTTTGTACCTGGCTTTATCATGTTAATGCTAATGCCACTTATTGGTTACATGTATGAGCGTCCATCTGTAAAAGATATTGATAACAAGAAAATTGCGGCGGATGGTTTAGCTGAATTAGGACCTATGAAAGCGTCCGAAAAAGGCCTTATCGTTATCGCACTTCTTGCAATTACTGGTTGGATTCTACCAACATTTGATATTAAAATCGATGCTACTGCAGTAGCTATCGTAGCCATGATTGCTACATTTGTATGTGGCATTATTTCTTGGGATGATTTACTTAAAACAAAAGCTGCTTGGAACACATTGATTTGGTTCGGCGGTATCTTGGGCTTATCCTCAGCATTGACTAAAGGTAAATTCTTCGAATGGTTGGCTAAATACTTAGAAGCTCATATGAACTTTGGTTTAGATCCATTCATGATGCTTATCCTTATCTCCGTTATTTCCGTTGCAGTTCGCTATTTCTTCGCATCTGGTACTGCATACATCTCTGCAATGCTTCCAGTATTCTTGATTGTAGGTATTAACGCAGGAATCGATCCTACATTACTTGCTTTTATCATGATTGGTACAAATGCGTATGGTGGTTCCGTAACTCACTATGGTGCAGCTCCTGGTCCAATCATCTTCTCCGCTGGTTACAACAATGTAAAAGACTGGTGGACAGTTGGTCTCATCTCCGCCGTTGTATGTTTAGTATTGAACTACGTAATCGGTATCCCTTGGTGGAAAATCGCTGGTTTCATGTAATATGAAACTTTCACTATGGAGTGTTAGAATTTAATTGTTAGTATTCAATGTCTGTATATGGCTCTCGCGACGAGCCTGTACAGACTTGAGTTTTATAAATGTTTCACAAGGAAAGGATGCAACATGGCACAATTAGTAAAAGCTGCACAAGCTGGCTTCGACGAAAAAAATGATGCATTAGTAACGGTTGAACCGATTGCTAGCGGTATCGAAATTGAATTAACATCCAAAGTTATCCGCCAATACGGCGACCAAATTAAATCCGTTATCTTAAACACAGTGAAAGAAGCTGGTTTTGATGGCGTAAAAGTAATCGTACAAGACAAAAATGCTTGGGATTACACAATTAAAGCTCGCGTATTAGGCGCATTGGAAAGGGGGAGCAAAGCATAATGGCTAACGATAAAACATTCCCAGAAGTTAAAACAAATCCATTAACAGAGGTTGCTAAAAAACGCTTGTCTCGTTCCATGATGTTCGTACCTGGTAATACACCTAAAATGATTAACAGTGCTGACATTCACGGTGCTGACTCCATCATGATCGACATCGAAGATTCCGTGCCTATTACAGAAAAAGATACAGCTCGTCTTTTAACTGCAGAAGCATTGAAATC
>JAWERH010000164.1:0-5313 GCA_032482215.1 Veillonella sp.
GATAATTCTAAAGATACTTCACCATTAGCTGTTAATATAAATATTAATCCAGAGAACGGATTTTGATTATAGAATTTAAAAGTCTCAATCATTGATAAAATTTCATTCTTTAAATCATACATAATCTCTGAAATAATAGCTGGTTCGTCATCGTTATTCTCTACATATTTCAAAACAGATGGATCATCCTCAGTCTTATATACTAAAAGCTCTACAAAAGGATTACTGTCATTAATTTCAAAGTATAGTTTCGCACGACTCCAACTTAGAGGCGTTAATTTATATATATTTTGGGCCACTTTATTATAATGTTTCTCAAGTTCTGATTCTAAGCTTTTATGCTTTAACTTAAACGCCTTATCAATAGCAGTATAATTTTTTGCTAATACACGAGATTCCATATCTTCCAATAATAAAATACCTCGTGGACCTTTTAGCATTTCTTTATACACATCCGGCTCAAATTCATCTTCTGAAGCCAATAATCTTCACTTACTATATCATTATGAAATTCACAATGTGGCTCATAATCATCGCGTGAAATATACATTGTCCCCCATGTCCATGGTTCTTCAGATACATTATGCAACAAACGTACATTTGTTAAAATTTTATTAATACCATCATTTATAGAATTTACTTTTTCAGTACTGCAATTATATAATAAATCGCCATAACTAATGATTGATCCCGCCGGAGTCTTTAATATGCTGAGGTCATTGATCCAGTTTCTGTACTAGCAAAATATAAATAAGCCTTATACCAATGTTCAGGCATGCAATCAATAAGTAAATCTCTTATTTTATTAATATATGTATTCATTTCTACTCCTATAATTAATTCGGAATAATATGTTTATCAGCAGGCTCTCCATTTATACTATAAGAAATAGTAAATTCAGATGGACGTTTACTACCATTTCTAATAACATCTATTTCAACTGACACTACATTACCTTCTTTAACAGCTTTTTTTATTGCATTTTCAACGCGTCTATATTCACTTTGATTTACCAGTCTATCCATAGCGACCAAATTATCTATATCACCAGAACCATTAAATATCTTCGCAATTAAATGCCCACCATGATCTTCACCCGGTCTACCAGTTTGTTCTACTATAGCTTTTTGTGCACTAGGTATTCGTTGGGCATCTTTTAACTCAACTATACCAAATACCTTAGTAATATTTCTATCTGTATCCGTTTGATAAGTAAAAGACTATCCAATCAATTCCATCAACGAACTTAAAATCATTTATCTCCATAAGTTAGCTCTAAAGATACTTCACCATTAGAGGTTAATGTATACACTAAACCAGAGAATGGGTTTTGATTATAGAATTTAAAAGTCTCAATCATCGCTACAACTTCATTTTTTAAATCATACATAACTTCCGAAATAATAGCCGGCTCTTTATCATTATTTTCTATTGTAATACATGAATCATCCTCAGTTTTATACACAAAAAGCTCTACAGAGGGATTATCAACATTCATCTCAAAGTGTAATTTAGCACGATGCCAATTTAGAGGCGTTAATTTGTATATACTTTTGGCCACTTTATTATAATGTTTCTCAAGTTCTGATTCTAAGCTTTTATGCTTTAACTTGAACGCCTTATCAATAGCAGTATAATTTTTTGCTAATACACGAGATTCCATATCTTCCAATAATAAAATACCTCGAGGGCCTTTTAGCATTTCTTTATATACATCTGGCTCAAATTCATCTTCTCTAGCTAGAACACCAAAATTCTGATACTCCCACTTATATCTATTTTGGAGCCAACAATCATCAGTTACAGGATCATTATGAAATTCACAATGGGGCTCATAATCATCGCGTGAAATATACATTGTTCCCCAAGTCCATTTTTCTGTAGAGGCTTCATGAAGTAAACGTACATACGTCAAAATCTCACTAGTCCCAGCTTTTATAGTTTTTACTTTTTCATCAGTGCAATTATATAATAAATCTCCATAACTTATGATTAAACCTGCTGGAGTTTTTACATAATAACAAGCCGAACTCATACCTGATTCTGTACATTCAAAAAACAAATAACACTTATACCAATGTATTGGCATACAATCAATAAGTATATCTCTTATTTTATTAATATATCTATCCATATATCCTCACATTAATTATTAGGAATTTCGTCGGAAAATCTACTATTCCTCTTACATCATCATTAGTAATGATTCGATGTTTATCTAAATCAAGAAATGTTAGTTCATAACCTAAATAATACCAACAATTATTGTTAGTATTTAGCACCATGGTCTGAGTTCATTAGCATTTTTCTAACGTTATATAAAGCCTCTTTTAAAAAGTCATCTAGCTTAGTTTTCTTAAATAATAATTATAAGTATATATATAACTTAAAAACTTCTAGAATCTATAATCCCAAGTCTATAAACTTCCCTGAAACTTTGATCTGCCAAAACATCCCTTTAGTGGCTTTTAAATCAATGCCTGTTTCTAACTTGTCAGAACTCATACCATAAAATGGTAATAATACCTGTAATGATGCTAATTTTGCTTTCATAGTAATTAAATCTTTACTTAATTGCCCGGATATATTAGTATCGGCTATCTCCTGTAAATTGGAAATACATGCTTGAAAATCTTCATTCTGAATACGTTCACACGTATATATTTCAGACAAATAGGTCTGTTTAATACAACTTAAGATCGATTCAGAAATGAATTCAGGTTTTTGTAAGACTTCATACAGCCCCAACAAAAACAACGCCCAAAATATCTCCTCTACATAATCGGTAAAGAAATAGATACCGAACTTATTTTCATCATGTGTAGAAATCTTTAACGCTTCAGATAAACTATTACCCTCTAACTCCCGTTCTATTAAAGCAATCCAACTACTGCATTCAATATCATCTAACGTATCATTTAATGCTGGTATAGGAATCCTACGAGCCACTCCAATAATATTTAACAATTTATTGGACAGATGTGCTTTTCTGCACATTAATCGAATTAACATACTAAATATGTAATATTCTAGAATGGTCAAATCAATATAATTTCGTCTATATGCCTTAACAGCGCCCAATATAAAGACCATTAAAAATGTATCTAAACTTTTTTTATTTTTAAAATAGATCATATTTATACCTCTGTCCACTAATTTATTCTAGCTTTTAATCTATAGGTTCATCATTAACCCTTTTTACTTAGTGAATTATAATAGTCCATTATCCATCAGCAATCCCAACAAAGTAAATATTACTAATACCAAGAGAATACTTAAAATAATCCTCACTACACGTCTCACTATAGGCTTAGCCGGAGTAAAAGATTCTATACTATCATGATTACCGATCAACTCAGGGATACAAATAAATGCAATTAAAAATCCTATAGCCTGAATTGTACTTCTAACCTCATAATTTGTATTATATAAATTCAGAAAAGACATGATAAAATCCATCTATTTTTACCTCTTTGTATAATAGTAGTACTTATCCATAAGCTCACGTCGTCTTTGCTCTAAATCTGTTAAACCTCGTCCTAATACATTGGATTGAGATTTTATTACACTAATCCCTGCATTCATTAATTGGCAATATTGTTCTTCTCTAGAAAGACCAGATTAAGGTCTACTTTTACAAGTGGAATATTTCTAACCAATTATTACGTGCTAGCACTACAATATATCCATCATTCTCTGAACCCTTTGTTACATAGACTCTATATGATTGATTTTCATATACATAACGAGACTCAGTTTGGTCAACTAAAGTCCAATTCCCACTTAATGGTTTTATTAATTTTATATCTCTATGTAGTGAATCCTTCTTTATATTTATGGATACAGCTATAGATAAGAGATTTCTTCTATTCGAATCATGTACATCTCCATCGATTATATATTGATCTCGTGGAAAAGCTGCATTTAAAGCTTGCGTCAGTTCTATTCTAGACTGCTCAACAGTATCATTAAACAAAAACTTATAGCCTAATCCACAAATTAGCCATAAGCTAAAGCAGCCTATAAATATGTACCAAGCAACAGAATAAATCATTTTAAATTTCATCCCTAAAAATCCTCTATATTAAATGCATCCCCAACAATCTGCATATGTTAATGATACTTATCATTTTTAGAATGTTAGGTCTATATAGTTATCATTGATATGATAACTTTAAAAGCCTAGAGTATAATGCATTAATATGGTAACTATCAATATAAATAAGATAAATAGCCTTGGTGATATATTATATTTAATTAGTATTTTATTCTCTTTTATTCCAGAAAACTGTGGAAACAAAAATAAAAAAATTAATATTACACACACCAAGAGAAAAGAATAACCTTCTTCTAAAAGCAATCTTTCTACTACATTCATAATTCCGTCCTAAACAAATAAAATAAATCATCTTATTTATTGTCAAAAACAAACTCCACTATAAACAGTCCAATAAGCATGAGGATTGCAATAATTCGTGTTAGATTAGATTCAATAGAACCTGGACGCTTAAAGTCACCATTAAAATGAATCCCTGTATATTGAGGAAATATTATTACCCATAACAAGATTAAAGTTGCAAGCACCCAAGAATCAACATTTTTATTAATAAAATCAATAATTTCATCTATAAAATACATTATATTCTCCCTATATTAAATTTAATTTTTCCTCATTAGATCCAGATTATAATAACCCATTATCCATCAACAACATTAACAAAGTATATTTTACCTGTCTTTTTCTAATTTAATGATTATAGATTTTGTGTTTATATCACGAATAATTTCAACCCCAATATTATCATTTACATCATATCCTATAAGGTGTCTCTTATTTACTTCACGCCAGCTTATCTTTTCTTCTGAAAGAATATCCTTCACTGATTCTAAGGTAACATTTTCATATGTATTTTTAAAAATATAAATTTGTCCGTTTCTACCTGTAGCAAAATGCTCTTCGCTAACTTTATGTGTAGATATATTTGTTAACTTTTGCTCATATGCTTCTAGTTGTTGAATTTGTTTTGGTCTATTAATAATAGTAGCTACGGTCATCAAAGAGATAATAATCATACATATAAGTGCAAATCCCAAAATCATCTTAAAAGATAAAGGAATCATGTTATAGTAATAGGATATCTTTTTCAAAACTAATAACTCCATCAAATCAACTTGTTAAAGTACACAGAAATACTACATAACATTATCAAAATAAATATAGCGTATTTCTAATTTTTACTAACATAGTTATCTCGTAATTGTAATAAAATAGTTCGTTCTTCTTCGCCAATTTCATCTAAGCTATTTAACAAA
>JAWERH010000164.1:5329-6447 GCA_032482215.1 Veillonella sp.
TTTGTAGCCGTATCTTTTACACCTCGCACATCATTCGTAATAATAAGATGATTATCTAAATCTAGAAACGTTGCTTCATAGCCTGAGTGATACCAGCGTTTATTAAAGTACTTTGCACCACGATCAGAATTCATTAACATTTTTTCAAAGTTATCTAAATCCATTTTGGAAAAATCTTCTAACTTATTTTTCCTATTAACGATCATCTTTGAACTTGGATGATATAATTTGTGCTGTTCGGTTTCATCACCATAAACTGTAAATTCCCAAACATCTAGTTTATGATTTTTAATATCATACCGACCTATTCCATCATAGCCTAAATAATAATAGTAAGGCTCATCAAGATACACTGCTAAAATACGATTAGAAATCGATTCATCGATCGAAGTATCCACTAACTCATGAGACTCATCCATAATAACTATATTATTTGGTGAACCATCGTGATAATAATACTGATAAATCACAGCACTAATAATTACTAGTCCGAGCAGTATTAAAGCACAAAACTTTTATTTCTATAGGTTAATATTCAATTCACTTCTATATTTCAATTATATATTAAACCAACTTATATCACCAACGAATATTTTAATATTGTTATTCTTTATTTATTTTTAAAGTTAGCCTTAACAAAGAATGCCAAAGTGTTAGTACAGGCATTTATACTATAGTAATACAAAAGCACCATCTGCCTAGGTCCGACTTATGTGTCGTTTCCTATTAAGATAGATGGTGCTTTTATGTTATTCTAATTAAATTGTTCAAATAAATATGTTCCACTCACATACAATGTAGTATAGTACTACTTTATGTTTCGTCGTGCTGCCAGACTACCAGCACTATTAGCTAGTCCCGCCCGATTGATATGTGGATTCCCATGTTTGTACGTTTTTGGCTTGCTACTTTTATCTTCTACCTTTGATTTCTCAAATTTAGTAAATAGATTATCTAGCTCGCGCAAGAGCGCACGTTTTTGTGAGTCTTTCAACTCGAATACTTCACCTTTATAGGCAATGTATTTATTTTTGAGTACAGGACTGAGATCATAGATGGGCTCGTGTTGTTCTCCATTTACATCTAGCAGCTCATCCAAGGTCAATCCATAATAGCGA
>JAWERH010000165.1:0-5892 GCA_032482215.1 Veillonella sp.
ACCTACATCACCTTGCAATAATCGTTGCATAGGCCGTTCATCTTCCATATCGATACGAATGTCCTCTAATGCACGCTGTTGATCACCTGTTAAGGAGAATGGTAAATTTTCTATACACTGAGCCATTAAGTCTCCATTGGGACCCATCTTAGGACCTTTATGACATTGTTCTTTATTTCGTAACAATGCCAATCCAGATTGCATGACAAATAACTCCTCATAAGCTAGTTGATGACGCGCCTCTTCATATCGCTCTGAAGATTCTGGGAAATGCATCATTTTAAATGCATCATAACGAGTCATATATTGATGTGCTTCACGAACTTCAGTAGGCAAAATCTCTGGCAACTCATGATTAGCTGCAAACCAATTACGTACCGATGAGCGCACCACAAATTGAGATACTCCATCCACCAACGCATAAATAGGAACGATACCTCGATCTGGCTCTCCACCGTCTCCCAAATTTTCTATTTGGGGCGTATTCATTTGCATAGATCCATATTGGAATTCTGCTTTACCATACGCATATAGACGCTGACCTTTTTTGTAAAAGTTCTTCTTATAGCCTTGGTTAAATAGCACAATCTTTAAAGGACCTGTACCATCTGCAATAACTACTTCTAAAATAGACAATCGAGGGCGAGGACGTTTCTCTTGAACTGCTATAACATTCCCAACTACGCCACCAGTCATGCCAGATTTTAAATCACCAATTCTATAAATCGTACGACGGTCTTCATAGGTTCTTGGGAAATACGTTAACAAGGATGTTATATTGGTAATTCCCAACTTATGTAATTGTTTCTCTCGACCAGGACCTATCCCCTTTATACGATAAATACATGAGATATATCCAATTTCTGTATATCCTTGTGTAAAAGCCCACTCATATCATAGAATATGATATATAGTATACCCTATATTGTAGTATATTTCATAAAAAGAGCAATATGTACGATAAAAACACTTGCTTTACACTACTCTTTATGATAATATACTTTTGTTATGTTATAGATTAAGCTTGGAGGTGGAAACTATGGCAAACCTTTGCGAAGTATGTGGCAAATCCACATCTAGCGGTTCAAAGAGTACGGGCGGTTGTAGACGGTGCTACTAAAAAAGTAAACGTATGCACTCGCTGCCTTCGTTCTAATAAAATTACACGCGCGTAAAATAAAAAGTACATGTACTCTTTGGGGTTCTAGAGCCCCAAAAAAAGCAGTTAGTTCATTTGAACTAACTGCTTTTTTTGTTATCTATGTACCTATACTAAAAGTTACAAGGTAATATTTGGAATGTAATACTGTTTAAATAGCTTAATAGCATATTGATCTGTTAAGCCTGCTACATAATCCACCACATCACGGGTAGAATAAAACTCTCTTGTACTTTCACAGCCCTCCATATCGTCAGGATGCTCCATAAAGTGAGTAAATAAGTTTTTCACCACATGAGATGCCTTATTTCGATCTGGAATTAAAGCCGGCGCCAAATAAACATTTTTAAACATAAATTGACGGAATAGATTCATGGTCATCTCTATATCACTAGACATAGAAATAACAGGTTTATCTAAAGACTCTCGCACCATATCTTCAACCATGGCGGTAATCATACTAGAAGGAGTCATACCAAAGTGTTCACGCACTTCAAAAGGTAATTCCTCAGCCGTCAACATACCAGCGCGCTGTGCATCATCAAAATCATGACACAAATAGGCAATGCGGTCCACGATACGAATAATTTGACCTTCCAAAGTGACAGGGATATGTGCCCCTGTATGACCTACGATGCCATCACGTACAGCAGTGGTTAAATTAAGACCTTGATGGTCGCCATGCTTTTCTAAGACTTCAACCATACGCAAGCTTTGTTCATTATGATTAAAGTGACCTACCATATCACGCAACGCATATTCACCGACGTGACCAAATGGGGTATGTCCCACATCATGCCCCATAGCGATAGCTTCTACTAAATCTTCATTTAGTCGCAACGCACGAGCCACTGTACGACCTATTTGTCCTACCTCAAGGGTATGGGTCATACGCGTACGATAATGGTCACCTGGCGCAATATAAACTTGTGTCTTATGCTTTAACCGTCTAAAACATTTACTGTGAATAATGCGGTCCCGATCACGTTGAAAGGCCGTTCTAAGTGAATCGGGGGCTTCCTCTAAATCACGGATGGCATCACGGCTTTTAGCTGCATAAGGAGAGAGGAGTAAAACCTCCCTCTCCTCTATTTGTTCCCGTATATTCATTTACCCTCCGATGCACGGTTTTTATCGATCAATTGCATAACTAGAGATGCTGTTTCTTCGATAGATTTATTAGAAACATCTAGCACTTGGCAATGTAAACGACGCATAATAGCTTTTGCATATTCTAATTCAGATTGAATACGCTCAATAGATGCGTAGTTTGCTTCGTCTTCAAGACCGATAGCGCGTAACCGTTCACTACGAATATTATTTAATTTGAATGGGTCAATAATAAGGCCCACGATTTTTTTTGCTGGAATTTTAAATAATTCCTCTGGTAATGGTACCTCAGGTACTAATGGCAAATTGGCAGCTTTAATCTTTTTGTACGCCAGGAACATAGATAATGGCGTCTTACTTGTTCTAGATACACCAATAATAACTACATCGGCCTTTTCAAAGCCAGATGGATTTTTACCATCGTCATATTTTACGGCAAATTCAATGGCTTCTACCTTTTTGAAGTATTCTTGGTCAAGCTTATGAACCATACCAGCTGTCATACGAGGCTTTGTGGATGCAACAGTACCTACAGCATTGAGAACTGGGCCCATAATATCTACAGCAGGAATATTGTATTCCGCTACTTTTTCATGAAGATATTTGCGCAAAGACTCAGATACAATGGTATGACAAATAACATGATTACCACGTTTTGCATCTGCTATAACTTCATCAATTTGGCTTTCACTATCAATATAAGGAATACGAACAATTTCAATTTGTTCCTTATCATATTGACTCGCCGTAGCTCTTGCTACAGCCTCTGCAGTCTCCCCAAGGGAGTCCGATATTGCATAAATAATTTTTTCTGCCATTCTATCAACCTCAATGTATGCTACATTCTAAAAATACTTTCGCTACCGTCGTTTTAGATACACGGCCTACAACCTTTAGACGTTTCTTGTTTTCCACATCCTCACGAACGACGACAGGTAAACAATCCACTTCATAATCTATCATTTTCTGTGCAGCCTCTACTAATGTATCGGTAGGCTCCACTGTTATAACCTTGCTGACAGGGGTCATAATCATAGATATAGGCATTGTGTGCGAATCTGTTTGCCCCATAGAGGCACGCAACAAGTCCTTACGGGATACGACACCTACTAAATAGGAATCATCACACACTATTGTGTTTCTTTTGAAAGTCCCACATAGTAGTAACCTACATTCGGACGCGCATCTAAAACACCTAGCATAGTTAACACCGATAAATCTGAACGCAATGCAGATCGCGTAACCTCTAAATGTTCAGCAATAGCACTGCCCGTTACAGGTCCTTCTTCACGAACGATTTGAGCAATTTGTTCTTGTCGTTTCGACAGTTTCACACGGTAACCCCCTTTCATCTCTGTTTGTATTATATCCTAAGTTACCATTCAGAAAAAGAGGAGACCAACGGGCCTCCTCTTTCAATACCACTATATGATTACCAAGTTAAGTCATCAGTTTCTTGACGACCACGACCAGTCATAGCATCAAGCATGATTCGTTGTTCGATTTGAGCCACCATTTTCTTAGTGTTCACAACCGCATCTGGATTAACAGAAATGGAGTCGATACCACTCTTCACGAGGAATTCGCAAAGTTCAGGATACACACTTGGCGCTTGGCCACAGATGGATACAGTTTTACCATCTTTGTGAGCTACTTCGATGAGATGGCGAATTGCTCTACGAACTGCTAGATTCCGTTCATCATAGATATGTTGAACTGTTTCATTATCACGGTCACAGCCAAGAACGAGCATAGTCAAATCGTTAGAACCGATGGAATAACCATCTACATATTTATTGAATTGATCAGCTAAGATAATATTTGCTGGAATTTCAGCCATAAGCCAGATTTTGAAATCTTTACCGCGTACAAGGCCTTCTTGAGCCATTAAGTTAGTAACAAGTTCAGCTTCCTCTACAGTACGGCAGAATGGAATCATAACTTGTAAGTTTTTGAAACCAAACTCGTTACGTACTTTTTTGATTGCTTCTAATTCTAATTTGAAAGCAGGTGTATATTTAGGATCGTAGTAACGAGAAGCACCACGCCAGCCAAGTAATGCACTGGATTCATGTGGTTCGTATTTGTCACCACCTTTAAGATCACGGTATTCGCTAGATTTGAAGTCGCTCAAACGAACTACAACTTGGCGAGGAGCTAATGCTTGGCAAACTTTACGCATACCTTCTGCCAATGTATTTACAGCAAAATCACTGCGACCTGTTTCGATAAGGTGCAATGGATGTTCATGGATGAAAGTAGTCCAAATGAACTCTTCACGCATAAGGCCGATACCATCACAAGGCAATACACCATGTTTTTCAGCCAAATCAGGATCGCCTAAATTCATGTAAATCTTAGTACCTGTTACAGGAACAGATTCAGCAACAACATTTGCAGTAGCTTGTGCTTCTGGCTTTTTAACGATATCTTCTAATACGCCATCATATACGATACCATTTGTAGCGTCTACAGTAATCATTTGACCATCTTTAATGGATGTAGTCGCTTCATGGCTACGGCTCTTAGTACCTACGATACATGGAATACCAAGCTCACGACTAACGATGGACGCATGGCAAGTCATACCGCCGGCATCAGTAACGATGGCTTTCGCTTTTTTCATTGCTGGCACCCAGTCAGGAGCTGTCATAGCTGTAACAAGAATTTCTCCTTCTTTGAACTCATCAATATCCTCAGGATTGATGATAACATGAGCTTTACCAGCTGCATTACCAGGGGATGCTGGCAAACCTTTTACGATAATATCGCGATTACCTGCATCTAATGTGCTAGATTTTTCAGATACTTCTGGTTTTTCTTTGCGGGACCAAACTGTTTCTGGACGAGCTTGTAAAATCCAAATTCTACCGTCTCGTTCATCTACGCCCCATTCCATATCCATGTAGCAACCATAATGTTTTTCGATTGCTTTTGCATATTCAGCAAGCTCTAGAACTTGAGCATCTGTAATCACTTGTTGTTTAGCTTCATCTGCTGGAACAACTTCTTCAACGCAATCGCCGTCAGCTTTACGAACTAAACGGATATTTTTGTCATTAATCATGCGGTCTGTAATTTCCATTTTTGCTTTATCTACACGGAAATTATCTGGTGTAACGGTACCTTGTACAACGTATTCACCAAGCCCCCAAGAACCTTCGATAAGAATATTGTTATCATTGCCTGTTACAAGGTCAACAGTAAACATTACGCCAGCAGCTTTAGAGAATACCATCATTTGAACAGCTGCACTCAATGCTACTGTCATATGATCGAAACCCTGTTTTACACGGTAATATGTTGCACGGTCTGTGAAAGTAGATGCATAGCATTCTTTTACTTTTTGAATAATAACATCAGCACCACGTACATTTAAATATGTATCTTGTTGTCCTGCAAAGCTTGCATCTGGCAAGTCTTCTGCTGTTGCACTAGAACGAACTGCTACGAATGGATTTTCTTCGTTTACTTTTTTACCAAGTTCTTCATAAGCATGACGAATAGCATCTGCCAATTCTTTAGGCATTTCTTCTTCGCAAATCATGCGGCGAATTTTAGCACATACTTCACGCAATAATGCAGAATTTTCTACATCATCTAATGCATCAAGTTCAGCGCGG
>JAWERH010000166.1:0-2448 GCA_032482215.1 Veillonella sp.
TGGTTCTTCATCGGTACGAAGTACATAAACAGCGAGGTTAATCTTCTTCACAACCTCTTCTGTTTTCTCCATCCGCAATGTACCTAATTCAGTTGTATCATCTATACCAGCTGTATCGGTAATCACCACAGGTCCTAGTGGTAAAATTTCCATAGATTTGCTCACAGGGTCTGTCGTTGTCCCTGCTACTTCAGACACAAGGGATACAGGCTGATCTGTTAACATATTGATCAATGTAGACTTACCAGCATTACAGCGGCCGAAGAAGCCGATATGCACGCGGTTTGCTTTAGGTGTTTGTTCCATAGTCTATCCTTGTTACTTAACATATATATTATTAAATATCTAACTAATGTTTCTAATAATATAACTTATCATATATAATATATCACTTTATATAATTATAACCCTTAAATACAGTAAAAGCGCAGTCCGTAGACTACGCTTTCACCGTGGATTGTAAATTGTATTTATATTATACAGAATTGTTATTGATTTGTCATTACTTAATTTACATAATTCGATATCAAATTTAGTATACCGATTATGATATTTAATAAAAAATCCACTATATATAGTTATTACGTAGTAATAAAGAGTACAAGATTATATATTACTAGTGCTATTGCTGAGCAATTATACTCTAAATTCTACAGTTTCAGTATCATCTGTATGGTTTTGACCATCCATATAAGCAATGAGTCGTTCTAATTCTGTTTCAGAGGAGAAGGCAATTTCAATCTTACCTTGAACCTTTTTACCAGCACGGAACTTAATGTTTACAGGAGATCCCAAGCTTAGTTTTAAACGGTCCATAAAAGCACGTACCTCTGCAGTACTTTGCGGCTTAGCAGCCTTTGTTTTAGGAGTTTTATTTTGCATAGACTTTACAAGAGCCTCTGCTTGACGTGCACTTAATTCGCCCTCTTTAATACGTTCAGCAGCTTCAATTTGTTGTGCAGCACTACGCAACGCCAATAATGGACGTGCTTGACCTACTGTTAAGTCACCTTCAATAAGATCTTTTTGTACAGAATCGCACAACTTTAACAAACGAACCATATTTGCAATATAAGAACGACTGCGACCTAAACGAGCAGAAATCATTTCTTGCGTTTGTTTATAAGTATCCATTAAACCTTGGTATGCCATAGCTTCTTCAATAGGATCTAAGCCTTCACGTTGTAGATTTTCAACGAGGGCTACCTCTGTCATTTCTTCTGTATTATATTTCTTTACAATAACTGGTACTGTCTCTAGACCCGCAATAATAGCCGCACGGTAACGACGTTCACCAGCTACAATTTGGTATTTATTCTTTTGTTTACGTACTACAATCGGTTGAAAAATACCAAGATTTTTAATAGATTCAGCTAATGTAGCTAAACTATCCTCATCAAAGCTTTTACGAGGTTGCTCTGCATTTGGAACTAATTCAGAAATTGGTAGTTCATGAATCTCCTTTTCAGGTAGTACAGATTCTACAGTATCCACCTTCATTAAGTTTCCAAGGCCCTTCCCCAAGCCAGATGATTTACTTTTCTTACTTTTAACTTCTCTAGGCATAACTAACCTCTCTCACCTTACATAGTGACTATATCAATTTGTAACACTCTATTATTTAATTATTTAGCTTTTGAGGCTTTAATTACTTCTTTAGCTAATTTAGTATATACGTCAGCACCCTTAGATTTTGGATCATATACAATAATTGGTTCACCATAGCTTGGGGCTTCGCTAAGACGTACATTACGAGGGATAATAGTCTTATATACTTTATTGCCAAAAAATTTTTTCACTTCATCAGCAACCTGAATAGATAAATTTGTACGACCATCAAACATAGTTAACAAGACACCTTCAATTTCAAGGTCTTTATTAGATGTTTGTTGTACAATTGTTATGGTTTTTACTAGTTGACTAACCCCTTCTAGTGCGTAAAATTCACTTTGAATTGGAATTAAAACACTATCTGCTGCTGTAAAAGCGTTTAATGTTAGCAAACCAAGGGATGGCGGGCAGTCAATAATAATAAAATCGTATTCGTCACGTACTGGTGCCAATGCTTTTTTCAACATTGTTTCACGTGAAACAACGGAAACGAGTTCCACTTCTGCACCAGCTAATTGGATTGTTGCAGGCGCTACAAATAGCTTTTTAAGCATTGTAGGCTGAACAATGTCAGTAATAGGTTCACCATCGATTAGAACATCGTGTACACAGAGTTCTAAATCATCTTTTTCAATGCCTAAACCAGAGCTAGCATTACCTTGTGGATCTAAATCAACAAGCAATACTTTCTTACCAGCATCAGCCAAACAAGCGCTCAAATTCACGGATGTTGTTGTTTTACCAACACCGCCTTTTTGATTAGTAATAGCTATAACTTTGCCCACTTAATTCACCTCACATGTTCGTTCAAAATATTTCTTTTTAATTATAACATAA
>JAWERH010000167.1:0-3297 GCA_032482215.1 Veillonella sp.
ATTAAATGAACATATTATAATTTATCTATTTTTATATAAAAACCACTGTACAAGCGACTTTTCCCTTGATATAATCATGAATAGAAAATGAAAAATAAATGAGATAAACATGAACTTTATAAAGGGAACGATTTCTGTAAGGGATTATCGTAAGTAGAAGGGAAAGAATATGAATCGCGTGGTTGACTTACATGGTTGCATTTTGCCAGCTGTGTTAGGGCCTCAAGGGCCACAAACAATGGCAGAATCAGTAAAAATGATAAAATCCTTGGCTGAACAAGGAATTACAGATATTTTCAGTACACCTGATGTAATAGTATCTATGGATATGGATACTTGGGATGAAATGGAAACAACATTGAATGATGTAAAACTTGTAGTAGGTGAGCAACAAGTAGATATTACTATTCACAGTGGTGCTCGCGTTTTACTTTGTGATGAAATGGTTGAATATATCGTTGCTCATCGCAATCAGTATTTGTTGGGTAATAGCCATTTTATGTTAGTAGCATTACCTGAAAATAGTAAGGTTCACCATATTAATGCATGGTTGCTAAGCTTACTAGATATGGGCATTGTTCCTATCATTAGTGAAGTAGAAACGCATCGCCAATTATTTACAAAACCAGAACAGTTATTGGAATGGGTAGATAAAGGGATTTTAATTCAATGTAACATGGCATCCTTTAATCATAGTAATGCTAATTATCATAGAGCAATCGAACTATATCGTAATGGATTAATTCACTTCTTTGGCACTGGTTATTGTAGTGAAAGTGATGTACAAGCGCATCAAGGGTATGTAGAAGCTATTTCTAAACTAGACAGTACATACAAAAAAGATTTGTTGCCAAATATTCATCTCAATGAGCGCGATCTTTTAGCTGATCGCACATTCTATCCTACTGTTCCTTCTAGTTGGGTAGGTCAAAAATCTAACTTCTTGACTCGTCTATTTGGGTTTACATTATAATTTAAATAGGTTCTTTTATTCATGCTATATTAGCATGGCTGAAAGAACCTATTTTTACTTTATATAGTATTTGTTCTTGAAAACAACCACCATATATAGTATACTGAGTTAGCGGTAAAAATAGAGAGTTTACTAATAATTCTTTACATTTTTACATATAAATTTATAAAAGTATGGTATACCATACTTTTTTCTTTGTCATAACATATATTTCAGCGGTAACAAAATGGGGAGGTTGCCAATATGTTGCAGGTCATTAAACGGGATGGTACAAAGGTACCTTTCGACAAAAACAAAATTGCTTTGGCTATAGAAAAAGCCGAGCATAGTAGTACAGGGTTGTACGAAGAGGGGTTGGCACAGCGTATTGCTGATGAAATTGAAGAATATGCTACAAAGCTCCAAAAGGACATGACAATTTATGCTATTGAAGATCAAGTGTATTATAAGTTGATTGAGTATCATAATCCTGCAACGGCACGTGCCTATGAAGGTTACAAAGCTGTGCAAGCTTTTAAACGTCGTCAAAATACTACAGATGATGATGTAATTGGTTTATTAGACCGTAGTAATGTTAGTGTTCTCGACGAAAACTCTAATAAGGATGCTGCGATTGTATCTACACAACGTGATTTAATTGCCGGTGAAGTATCTAAGGATATCGCGCGTCGTAAATTAATTCCTACAGATATTTTAGAGGCCCATGATAGTGGTGCCATTCACTTCCATGATATGGATTACATTATCCAGCCTATGTTTAACTGTTGCTTAATCAATTTGGAAGATATGCTTACAAATGGTACAGTTATCAATGGTAAGAAGATTGATACACCTAAGTCATTCCAGGTTGCATGTACAGTGACAACACAAATTATTGCTCAAGTTGCATCTGGTCAATATGGCGGTCAAAGTATTAATGGCATTGATCGCATTTTGGCACCATTTTTACGTAAGTCTTACGAAAAGATTCTTAACAATGTTATTGAAGAACAAGTTGAGATTTACGGTATGGAGCCAAATATGGAAAAGGCTCGTGAAATCGCATGGAAACGTACGCGTAAAGAGGTTAAGGATGGTATTCAAACTATCCAGTATCAAATCAATACATTGATGACCACAAATGGTCAGTCTCCATTTGTTACGTTGTTCATGTATTTTAAACCTGATTATGAATATGCTAAGGAAGCTGCTCTTATTACAGAAGAGATTTTGCGTCAACGAATTAAAGGTGTAAAAAATGAAGCTGATGTATATATTACACCGGCATTCCCTAAATTGATTTATGTTCTTGATGAACATAATGTAACGCCTGATAGTCCATATTATTACTTGACTGAGCTCGCTGCACAATGCACTGCTAAACGCATGTACCCAGATTACATCTCCGCTAAGAAGATGAAGGAAAACTATGAAGGTAATGTATTTAGCCCAATGGGATGCCGCTCTTTCTTATCTCCTTGGAAGGATGAAAAGGGGTTGTAAGTTTGAACTTACCTCAAATTGGTATCTTAGCTCGCGGTAGTGAAGAAAGATTCTTTGAAATTTTAGATAAACGTCTTGAATTAGCGGAAAAAGCATTACTATTACGTTACAACTTATTAAAGGATGTAGTAAGTGATGTATCGCCAATTCATTGGCAACACGGTGCTATTGCGCGCCTAAAAAAAGGAGAGAAAATCGCTCGCTTCCTTACTGGTGGTTATGCAACAATTTCTCTTGGCTACATCGGTATTTATGAAGCAACTCGATTGATTACCGGTGAGTCTAACACAGGTGAAAAAGGTCGTGTATTTGCCATGAAAATTATGGATCGTTTAAATGATGCCATCAATCTATGGCATGATAAACATAATCTTGGCTTTGGTTTATATGGTACACCTGCTGAAAGCTTAACAAATCGATTCTCTTCTCTAGATCGTGCTCGCTTTGGTGTAATTGAAGATATTACAGATAAAGGGTATTACACTAATAGTTATCACGTTAATGTTCGTGAAGAAATCAATGTATTTGATAAGTTTAATTTTGAATCTGAATTCCAAAAGAAATCGACCGGTGGTTGTATTTCCTATGCGGAAATTCCGAATATGACTAACAATATCCCAGCTGTTTTGACTATGATTCAATATATTTATGATCATATTTCTTATGCTGAGTTTAATACCAAGTCCGACTACTGTCACGAATGTGGTTTTGATGGTGAAATTAAGGTCAATGAACATAATGAATGGGAATGTCCTCGTTGCCATAACACAAACCGTGATAAATTAACTGTTATTCGTCGTACTTGTGGTTATTTGGGTGAGAACTTCTGGAATGAAGGCCGT
>JAWERH010000168.1:0-2447 GCA_032482215.1 Veillonella sp.
TTTAACATATTATTTAGTTAAGGAGATACCATGAGTTTGTTACAAGAAACTTGTGACGCTATTAGAGGTCGCAGTCATGAAATTGAACAACATATAATCGATAATTGGAATGCAGGTTCGTCTGTAGAACAATATGGGCGACTTGTGAACGTGGTGGCTCAATATGGTGCGGCTACAAATCAGGAACAGTTAACGGTTCCAAAACCTTGTATGATTATTGCCTCTGCCGATCATGGCGTGGCCGATATGGGCGTAAGTGCGTACCCAAAGGAAACAACTGTAGGGATGACACAAAACTACCTAATTCCTAAGGGGGCGGGCGCAAATTCCTTAGCTAATTACTGTGGTGCTCAAATGGAAGTCATCGATATGGGCATTGATGCAGACATGAGCTGGGTACCAGGACTCCGTAGTCATAAACTTGGTATGGGCACAAAAAACTTTGTAGAAGAACCGGCCATGACTCGTGAACAAGCCATTGAAGGCATTGAAACAGGTATCCGTCTTGTAAAAGAGAAAATCGACGAAGGCTTTAATGTTTTCTTAGTAGGGGAAATGGGCATTTCTAATACTACTGCAAGTGCTCTTATGACTGCTAAATTTGCAGGACTCACTGCAGAGGAAGCTACAGGGCGAGGAACTAATATTTCTGATGAGCGTCTAAAATTAAAGCAACGCATTGTGCATGATGTATTAGAAAAATATAAAAATATTCCGAAATATGATGCAATCGGAATTTTATCCTCTGTGGGCGGCTTTGAATTTACCTGTATCGTAGGTGTTATTCTAGGTGCTGCAGCGAATAATGCACTTGTTATTATTGATGGTTTTAATACATCCGCTTGTGCATTGGTTGCTAAAACATTAGTTCCACAGGCGATGGATTATGTAATGGCATCTCATTTATCTGCTGAAAAAGCGGCTAAATCTTCTTTAGAAAATTTAGGCCTTGAAGCCTATGTTGATTTAGGGCTATGTCTCGGTGAGGCCTCTGGTGGTTCCATTCAAATGGGAATGCTAGATCTTGCCGTTCATATGTATTTGGCTGTTACAGGAGGTAAGGCATGAGAACTTTTACAATTGAACCATTACATGCACCATCCATGGAAGAATGCCGATTACGTATCGATAATTTAACAAAACCTATTTATAGCCTTGCAACATTAGAGTTAATAGCTGAGCGTTTTGCAGGTATTCTGGCAGATCCTCAACCAAATCATTTACGATATGGCGTACTTGTGGTGGCGTCGGACCACTTGGTAGATGGTCCCCAAAATAGTCAGCATGGTAGTGAAAGTTATGAGGATATCAAGCGTTTCAATGAAGGTAGAACGGCTACGCAGGGGGCCGCATCTAAGTTGAATGCAGCTGTGCACGTTGTAAATATAGGTCTTGAACAAGATACTAGTAATCTAGAATATATTGATCAACAAGTCATTCGTAAAGGATCTCATTTCTTTGGTGTAGAACCTGTTATTTCTCAAGATGAACTTGAGCGAGCTCTAGAGCTTGGCTTTACCTATGCTGATAAATTACATGCTGATGGATTACAAGTGGTGGCGATTGGTAATGTAGGGGAAAGGGCATTCCTTGATTCTCTCGTAACGACTGCAACTATCACAGGATGTGAATTTAGTGATATTCTCGTTCATACTGAATGTGGCCCTACTGTTGAACAGCGAGCGGCTCATATTCATTCCTTTGTAGATCGTTTTAATATCGCTGTTGATGATTGGCCTGCTATGAGTGAAAGCGAGCGCCGTGATGCGGTATTACACTTACTTCAGGTAGCAGGGGGACTAGATATTGCATTCTTAACAGGTTTTATCTTAGGTGCCGCAAGTCACCGTATGGCCGTAGTATTTGATAATGCCGTAACAGGCGCAGCTGTATTGGCTGCAGTTACTATTGAACCATTAGTTAAGGACTATGTATTCCCATCCGCCGCCTATGAGGAACCAATTCATAAGGAGCAATGTCGATTCCTTGGAATAAAACCATGTTTACACTACAATTTACAAATTGATGAAGCATTGGGTTCCACAATGGGTCTATCTATTATCGATGCATCTATGCATATGTTAAATGATATGAAAACCTTCGTTGAAGCTGAGGTTAAAGCGGCTGAAGATGGTGCCGGTAAAGGTAGACAAAAGAATAAAGAGTAATCTATATAAAAGAGGGAGTATTAAATCCCTCTTTTTGTATGTTTTATGCTCAATTATCCAAAATTAACTGAGAATTTCATGGAAAAACCATTGACACTATATGTGTAAATTGATATTATTATAGGGCAGTCAGGACAGACTTAAATTCTTCTTGACGACAGATTGATGATTATGTTATATTAATTATCGGTTCTGTATGCGGGAATAGCTCAGCGGTAGAGCACCGCCTTGCCAAGGCGGGGGTCGCGAGTTCGAATCTCGTTTCCCGCTCCATACATT
>JAWERH010000169.1:0-2750 GCA_032482215.1 Veillonella sp.
AGCTAAAGCTATGGCTAACCAAGACCGCGCTAACGCTGAACAACAAGCTATGATCAACCGTTTGGCTGATGAATTCTCCAACGAATTGAACAACTTGGGAGTTCGTGTAGCTCGTTTGGAAGACCGCGTTGGTAACGTAAAAGTTACTGGCGATACGCGTATTAAATGGGAAGACCAAGAACATGCTTCCTCCAAAACTGATGCTCGTGCTCGTATCCAATTCAATGCAAAAGTAAACGATCGTACTGACGCTGTAGTTCGTGTTAAAGGTGCGTATGAATTTGGTGATGCATCCAAATCTTCTACAGTAACAATGGACCGTGCTTATGTAAACCACAAATTTGGCGAACGCGTATCTGCTAAAGCTGGTCGTTTCGGTCAAACATTCGGTGCTGGTTTAGCTTATGATGCACAATTCGATGGTGCTCAATTCAACGCTGGTAACGATAAAATCGGCTTCCAAGCTGCTTATGGTTACTTGACTTCTAGCAATCTTATGACTGCTTCTCATGGTTCTCCTGCAACGACTTCTGTTGATAAAGATGCTAACGCTGAAGTAGTATACTTGGGCTTGAACGGTAAAGCAGGTAAACATGCTGATTTAGGTGGTTTCTATGCTCGTTTCAACGGTAGCAAAGAATTAGGTGTTTCCACAGACAATGGTGGTAGCGGTAACCTTAATAAATTCAAAAATATTTACGGTTTCAATGCTAACACTAACTTCGATAAAGTTTGGGTTGGTGGCGAATGGGTAAAAGCTTCTAACGTAAAAGACTCCACAGCTTGGACTGCAGGCATCGGTTTTGGTGATTACAGCATCGCTAAAAAAGGTTCTTGGGACGTTAAAGGTCAATACTTCAACGCTAAAGAAAATGCACCTGTACTCGATTCCACTTGGAACCACAAATATATCCAAAACGCTAAAGGTTGGATGGCTTCCGTTGATTATGCATTACAATCCAATGTTGGTTTGTCCGCATACTACGGCTTCGACTGGAAAACAGCTGACAGTGCTAAAACTGACAAAGCTGACTTCTACCGTGCAGAACTTAACTACAAATTCTAATTTGATAGTTAACCATATAAAAGAGACTCCTTCGGGAGTCTCTTTTTTTATGGTTAGAATATATGTTTTTATAATAAATTGATATAGAATACCTTTTATTATGCTATTTTAGAACCATAAATGGTATAATAAAGAGTATTAGATTTTCTTGTGAAGGAGGTAAGAATGAATCCTTCTTTTTCTCATATAAAAATGGTGGCCATAGATTGTGATGAAACCTTGGTACGTAGTGATAATACGGTTTCTGAGTATACTGTGAATGTATTGCACCGTTTGCAGCAGAAGGGAATTGGTATAACTATTGCTACAGGGCGCATGTATCAGACTGCAAAACCAATTGGTACTGCATTACAGCTAGGTAATGTGCCGATGATTCTATTTTCAGGTGGACTAATTCAGGAGTTAGAAACGGGATATAAGTTATTTGAACAAACTGTTCCTATCGATGTAGTACATCGTATTTTTGAACTCGGTCAACACTATGATTGGCATATACAATCGTATGTAGATGATCATTTACTATGTCATCATAGAAATTGGCAATCTGATCGGTATGAGCAGCAAACGGGAGCTGTTGCTGAGTTTTTAGGCGATAGAATCTATACACTCACCTCGGAACCTAACAAGCTTATTGCTATCGATACAGAAGAGGTCATTGATCGAATTATTGATATCTTAACGCCTTTAGTTGGGAATGAAGTTACATTGGTACGCAGTCAACGAGATTTTCTTGAAATCACTGCTCCAAATGTATCAAAAGGACGTGCATTAGCCCAATTAGCAACGGATCACAACATTGGTTTAGAACATATAATTTCCTTTGGTAATGCAGAAAATGATATTTCTATGCTCAGTGAAACAGGGTACTCAGTAGCCGTTTCAAATGCTACGGAACATGTAAAAGCTATAGCCCATGAAGTGTGTGGTCATCATAATGAAGATGGTGTAGCTCATTGGATAGAAAAGAATCTTTTATAATGGAGTAAAACTATGGAAGCATTTCGTTTATTAATTGTTACAGGTATGTCTGGTGCTGGTAAGACTCAGGTATTACAAGCTTTAGAGGATATGGGGTATCTATGCATTGATAATATTCCTCCTGTACTTATTCCTAAGCTAAGTGAAATTTGTCGACAAGGTGGAGAACGTACAAACCGTGTAGCTTTAGTCGTAGATATTCGCGGTGGTGAATTCTTTGAAGCTCTTTCATCATCTCTTGAAACATTAAGAGAAATGAAGGTAGATTATGAAATTGTCTTTATGGATGCTACAGATGAGACGTTAATTAGACGATATAAAGAAAGTCGTCGCAGCCATCCACTGGCTCCAGATGGGATGATCACTACAGGTTTGAAAGAAGAACGTCAGAAAAACACGATTTACTCAAGTTGATGAAGGCCATGGCATGTCTATTACAGTTGTAAGCTTTGGCTTTAAATATGGATTACCATTGGATGCGGATATGGTTTGGGATGTTCGATTCTTACCAAATCCATTCTACATTCCAGATTTCCGTCATAAAACAGGTCGTGTGAAAGCTGTAAATGAATATATTCATTCCTTTGAAGTTACAGAGGAATTTAAAAACCGTTATTTTGATACTATTGATTTTCTTGTGCCTAATTATGAACAAGAAGGGAAGTCTCAATTTATCGTTGCTGTAGGCTGTACAGGTGGTATGCAT
>JAWERH010000170.1:0-2428 GCA_032482215.1 Veillonella sp.
GATCCACCTGTTCCCATCTCGAACACAGTAGTTAAGCTCATAAACGCCGAAAGTACTTGGCTGGAGACGGCCTGGGAGGATAGGAAGCCGCTGATTAAGGAAAAGAAAAAGGTCTACCTAAAGGTAGGCCTTTTTCTTTTTGCTAGTCTTCGACTAGCTAACCCTGCTAGAGACGCCTCCAGCCAAGGTTGTAGAGGTATTATCTATGTACGTGTCCGTGTAAGACGGCATTGGGAAAAGCAGGGCAGTAGAAGATGGAGGAGTGAAACGACGACAGATTCACTGCATCGCTTTCTTCCGAACGTAAGATTTACCAAGCTGCGAAGCAGAGCAGGGAAATCCACAGTGAGGAAGCAAGTAGGGCAACCGCAGAGGACATAGAGTCACCCGACGCAGACGAACCATATGAATGCTTCCGAACGTAAGATTTACCAAGCTGCGGAGCAGAGAAGGGAAATCCACAGTGAGGATTGATAGGAAGCCGCGGCTAGTGGTAGTATCCAACTCTATCCATACGGTAACGTGGCACAACGTGCCAATGTTACCGAATCGTACATTAGTTGAGTAGCTCCAAATTTATGTAAATAAACTACATCTAACCGATACCGCGGTGCGTAGCACCAATGGTATCGTACCGTAAAGCCGCTGTATAACTTTAAATATATGTAAATAACGATCCCTATACTCTTGATCTCCAAGTTTATAGGGCTTTTTTATGTCTATTTTTGCATATTACTAATAAATATTTTCATTCATAGATTAATATGAATATCTTGTGAGGGATTTTCTTGATAATACAAGGTATGTGTGATATTCTCATTATATGCTTAAGTGGATTGGAGTGATTAGTTTTTATGTATAAATATGGCAAGAGCTGTATTAAAAAATTATTATGTTTTCTCGCAATATGTATTGCAATTTTAGCTATCTCATTTGGCGTTATGTGGGGGCTGTCTACTGATTATAAGATCTATGGTGTACCAGTTCTTAATTACCATCAAGTAAATGATGAAAAGCATTCTGCATTAACACTTCATGTGGATCAGTTTAGAGAACAAATGGAATATCTTCATAATCAGGGATATAACACGATTACATTAAACCAATTATATGATTATTTAGAAAATGGTACTGAATTACCGAATAAGCCAATTGTTATTACCTTTGATGATGGCTATGTTGATAACTACAATAATGCATTGCCTATTTTAAAGGAATACAATATGAAGGCTACCTTGTTTATGATTAGTGATGCTGCTAATACGCCTGGTTTTGTTTCTACAGAACAAATGCATAAAATGGAAGCAGGTGGCTTTGATATTCAAGGTCATACTAATCATCATAAGATCTTAACAAAAATTGACCCTACTGAGTTGCCAGATGCTCTGCTTGGAGGAAAGACTTCATTAGAGGGGATTTTAGGTGAGCCCATTGAATATTTAGCATATCCTGGTGGGTTTAACGATATGCTCGTTCAATATGTAACTAAACAGTCTGGTTATAAAATGGCTTTCACAGTACAACCAGGTACAGTACAGCCAGGAGATAATCTATATGCCTTAAATCGATTGGCTATATTCCAAGGTGATACACCATATCTATCGTTCTGGATGCGCCTACATTGTGCACCATTTATTCACTACACATGGGCATTACGTGATTTTTTACGCGATAATGGATGGCCGAGATTAGCATCTATTATTCCGTTATTCTAGGAGGAACTATGTCTTACGAAGTTGTAGCAAGACCTTTACGCGTTGCTGTTTTAACAGTTTCTGATACTCGTACCTTTGAAACCGATAAAGGCGGTAATAAAGTACAAGAGTTTTTAGAACAAGCAGACCATATTGTGGTAGATCGTAAAATTGTTATTGATGATTACGATGAAATTAGAAATGCTATGATTCCATGGTGTAATGATGAAAATATTGATGTTATAATTTCTACAGGTGGCACTGGCATTGCTAAGCGAGATGTGACAATTGAAGCTGCGAACAGCCTCTATGAGAAACATATTCCTGGATTTGGTGAAATCTTTAGATATTTGTCCTATACAGAGGATATTGGTACTAAGGCGATGGCGTCTCGTGCTGAAGCGGGGGTCAACAATAACACCTTGATGTTCTCTGTGCCAGGCTCTGTAGGTGCCGTTACATTAGCTATGAGTAAACTTATCATTCCTGAAATGGCCCATCTCTTTCGAGAAATTACAAAGTAATATATTTAGACTGCTCATTCGTGGGCAGTCTTTTTTTGATAATAGAATTCATAATGCTATTTAAGGGACATAAAAATATTCAGATAATACCTTATTAATGGGTATAAAATCTATATATGCTAATTCTCAATATATAAAACAATACCATTGCAGTATTGTTTTATTTCGATTATACTAGATTTAGTAATACGTTTGTCCGAGTGCACGAGA
>JAWERH010000171.1:0-3241 GCA_032482215.1 Veillonella sp.
TAAGGTCAACAGCTGCAAAGAAGCAGATAAACAAGAAATCTTCCGCATTGCTCAAACCTTTGACTTGTTGGTAGTAGATTATAACCGCAAATCTGTTCTCGTACAATGTGTAAAAACAGTATCTAAAAATAACGACATGATTGCACTGTTTAAAGATATGTTTGTCAACCGCATTGAAGTTGTACGCGGTGGTAGCGTTGCTATCGAAGCATTATCTACACCTGATAGATAAGTCTTAACTTAATTATTCTAAATCTATTTCTAGAGGATAATGATCTAAGACTGGTAGTGATTTAGAATGGGTACAACTGAATATGATATAATATTTATATCGACCATTATTGATATAGAGACCTTGGTTGTATGCCAAGGTCTTTTTACTTTTTATATAGGAGGTACTATGAGTTTATTAGATGATATTTTAGCCCATAATAGAGAATATGTAGAAGATCAAAATACAGGTTATGTAGAAACAGATACTAAATGTAGTAAGATGCCTAGTCGTGAAATGGCAATCGTTACATGCATGGATACACGTCTTGTTAACTTCTTAGAAGATTCCATGGATATTGGCCGCGGTGAAGCGAAAATCGTAAAGACTGCAGGGAACTGTATTACAGGGCCCTTTGATGGCGTTGTACGTAGTTTACTTGTTTGTATTTATGAGCTAGGCGTTAACGAAATCTTTATCATTGGTCATCACGAATGTGGTATGGCAAAAACTACGGCAAAAGATCTAACAGAAAAAATGTTGGCTCGTGGTATTGCACCAGAAGCGATTCATATGGTCCGTAAAGAAATGGAACGCTGGGCAGATGGATTTACACACCCTGCTGAAAATGTAGAAGACACAGTAGACGAATTGCGTATGAATCCTTTGATTCCGAAAGACGTACCTATTCACGGTCTTATCTTCCATCCTAGAACAGGTGAAATTGAAGTCATCGTTAATGGCTATACACAAATGAAGTTAAGTGTAAGTTTTATAATGTGTTCATATTAAATATTAGTCAAACAGTTTAGTTAATAAAGGAATTATATGAACAAAAAAAGATTAATTATATCCTTACTAGCTATTATTACCGTGTTTGGTGCTATTGTAGGTAGCTATGTATATAGGGATACTATATACAGTCGTATAGCTCGAACAGCAGCTGTTGTGAGTGGTCAAGAGATAAAGCCGCTCCTTGATTCGGAAAGCCGTTACATTCGACAAATTGTAGCTCAAGATAATAGCACAAGCCGTACTATTATGTGGCAGTCTGATAACAGTGAATCTGATGCCATCATAGAATATCGCCAAGATGGGACCGATACTATACAAACCATAAATGCTACAGATAAAGTTTTTACTGATGACGGCAGTACTACCTATATCCATGAGGCCACATTGACAGGGTTAACACCTAAAACAAAGTATGAGTATCGTGTTGGGTATGGCAGTGATCGCCGTAGTGATTGGTACTCCCTGGAAACGGCTGGCGCTAGCGTCTATGATGTGCTCATATATCCAGACTCTCAGTCGGGGGATTATTCTCAATGGGAAGAGATTGTTAAGGATTCTGCACATCGCAATCCAAGGACAGCCCTGTATATTAGTATGGGGGACCTTGTAGATAATGGGGAACAAGACTATCAATGGCGCACTTGGTTAAATTCCATTAGACCGTTGAGTGCTAATGTGCCGTTAGCAACGACCTTAGGCAATCACGAGATGTATACATTAGATTGGAAAATGCGCGAGCCTTATGCGTATTTGAATTACTTCGCAGTACCGCCTAATGGGAATGAAATTTTTAATCGTCGTTATTATTCTTATGACTTCGGTGATGTTCATTATGTTGTATTAGATACGCAACTTTATGAAAGCAATCATGAAGATAATCATGATACACATCATCCAGATCTTTATGATGTACAGATTCAATGGTTACGCCAAGATTTAGCAGCAAATATTAAAAAGTGGACCGTAGTCCTCATGCATCGGGATCCATTCCAATATGCCTTTGACCGCCCTGGCGCAAGTCGTGATGTAGGATTCAACGAAGAGGGCGTATTGTTTATGCCTATCTTTGATGAGTTTAATGTAGATTTAGTGTTGTCAGCTCATTTACATTCTTATCGTAATAGAGGGCATGTACGTAACTTTGATCGAGATGCTTCGGGACCATTATATATTCTGACTGGTATTGCCGGAGATGCTCGTCGCCCTAAGTGGAAAGAACATCCTTTAGATGTATATGTGGCACCAGATCGAGATAAGAATAACTATATGACTATGACTGTTACACCGAATAAATTAATAGTAAAAGCTTTCTTACCAGATGGTACACAGCTAGATGAGTCGGTTATAGAGAAATAGAAGTACAAGAATATAAGAATATATAAGCAAAAGACACCTTCCTTGGAAGGTGTCTTTTTTGTGTGTTTATACAAATAGTTTTCTCTGATTTATAGTTTAAATAGGTAAACATATAAATGATAATTATATATTTATTATATATTTTATATGCTAAATTAAGATTATGTAAATTACAGTTTTAAGGACTATGATAAAAATTAATTCATAGTATAACAAATAAAAATACAGAAAATTTGTATAAAACTTGAATAAAACGAGTGATAGTATTATAATACGTACATAGGTTATAAAAATACGCTAATAATGTATAAAACATACATATAGTGTATAAAGGAGATAGAGTAATGAATACATTACAAGATTTGATCAAGAAATATGCCGCACAATATAAAGAACAAGTTGTAGCATGGCGTAGACATATTCATAGTCATCCAGAATTATCTGGTGAAGAAAAAAATACATCCTTATTTATTCAAAAGATTCTTGGTGAATTAGGTATTCCTTTTGTAAATGATGTTTCTGATTATGCCGTTATCGGTAAAATCGAAGGGGCTCAACCTGGACCAGTCATTGCATTGCGTGCTGATATAGATGCCTTACCCATACATGAAACTACTGGATTGCCATTTGCATCAGAAAATGACGGCGTTATGCATGCTTGTGGTCATGATAGCCACATTGCAATTTTGCTTGGTACAGCAGCCATTTTACAGTCTATTAAAGACCAATTGCATGGCACCGTAAAGCTCGTATTCCAGCCTTCCGAAGAGGAAGCATTATTCCCAGGTGCACAAGGTATTGTAGATAGCGGCATTCTTGATGATGTAGATGAAATATATGGCCTTCATGTATGGCCACAATTACCGGTTGGTACGGTAG
>JAWERH010000172.1:0-3206 GCA_032482215.1 Veillonella sp.
TACTACGATTGCTGATGCAGCGGGTAATACGCAAACATTGGCACCAACAAAATCTGAAATTAAAGATGCTGCTGGTGTATCCACTGTGACTACAAAAGATGGTGTTACTGCAACAGATGCTGCAGGCAATACAACGGCGTTAACAAATGGTGGTGTGAGCACTACTGATGGCGCAGGTAATACGACAGCGCTTACAAAAGGTGGCTTATCTACAACCGATGGTACCAATACTACAACAGTAGCACCTACTGGCGTTACTGCTACGGATGGTACACATACTGTTAAGGTGAATGGCTCTGGTATTGATGCTGGTAACACTGAAATTAAGAATGTAGCTGCTGGCACAACCAATACATCTGCTGTTAATAAAAAGCAAATGGATGATGCCATTAGTAAAGCTACAAGTGATGCAACTCACGAGTTCGGTGGTGATACTGGTAATACATCTGTACGTAAGCACGGAGAAGTATTATCTATTAAAGGTGGCATAACTGATACTACTAAACTGTCAGATAACAATATTGGTGTTGTATCTGATGGTGCTGGTACATTAAATGTTAAATTAGCTAAAGATTTAATTGGTTTAAACTCTGCTACGTACACCGATGCTGCAGGTAACACAACGACTATGACTGGTGGTACTACTACGATTGCTGATGCAGCGGGTAATACACAAACATTGGCACCAACGAAATCTGAAATTAAAGATAACACTGGTGTATCCACTGTGACTACGAAAGACGGTGTTACTGCAACAGATGCAGCAGGTAATACAACAGCGCTTACAAAAGGCGGCTTATCTACAACCGATGGTACGAATACAACAACAATAACACCAAATGGTTTGACTGCTACGGATGGCACAAATACTGTTAAAGTGAATGGCTCTGGTATTGATGCAGGTAATACGGAAATTAAAAATGTAGCTGATGGTACTACACCGCATTCTGCTATTAATAAAAATCAGTTAGATACGGCTGTTAATAGATTACAAAATGCTACAGATAATATTTCCTTGAATATTGCAGGTAATAATGGAACCGGTAATATAAAACTTAAAGACCAAGCGCTTCATATCGATGGTACAAATGGTATTACTACAGAGGCGAATGGTCAGTCTGTAACAGTGGGCCTAGATGATGCTACGATGAACACGATTAATAATACGGCAGCCTTAGCAAATAATGCGGCGAAAAAGGATTTAAGTAATATTGATCAAGCTGGTAAAAACGTGATTAAGGATACGGCTGCTTGGCATGTAAAAGTAAATAGTATGGCACCGGAAACTGTAAAAGGTGGAGATACTGTTACTTTCAATGATGGCCATAATATAACAATTACTAATACTGGTAAGGATATTACAGTAGCAACTAAGAAAGAAGTAACTTTCGATAAAGTGTCTGTTGGCGGTATTACAATTGATAAGCAAGCTGATCATATCTCTGGGGTATCTTCAATTACTGGTAGTGGTTCTGGTGCACCAACTATGACCTTTAATGCGTCAAATGGATCTACTCCTAGCAGTGTATCAATGGATAGCAATTTGGATATGGGCGGTAAACAAATTAATAATGTGGCGGCAGCTACACGTCCTACTGATGCAGTTAATAAGCAACAAGTTGATCAAGCGGTGAAGAGTCTTGCTGGCATGGCAGATGGTGCTGCTAAAAAGTATGCTAGTAAGGCAGGTGCTAATGCGGCTGCATTGGCTGCGTTGAAACCAATTCAATATGATCCATTAGCCCCAACACAAATTATGGCTGGTATTGGTAATTATAAATCTCAAACAGCTGTAGCTCTTGGTGTAGCGCATTATGCTAATGAAGATACTATGTTTAATATTGGTGCATCTTTAGATAGCCAAGATGCAATGCTTAATGCGGGTGTGACTCATAAATTTGGTTCTAGTAGTGAAAGAAAAAATATTCCTGATCGCTATAAGGGTGGTCCTATTAGTTCTATTTATGTAATGCAAGATGAAGTATCTGCATTAAAAGCACAAAATAGTGAAATGCAAGCCATGTTAGACAAACAGTCTTCTGAAAATGCAGCTATTATTGCAGAAAACAAAATGCTTCGTGAGCAAAATGAAGAAATGCAACGTAAAGTTGATTTAATTCTATCTAAATTACAATAATTAGTTTCTCATCTCTATAAGTTACAAAAGAGCTCAATCTATATAATGTAGATTGAGCTCTTTTTATGTTTTTCTCTAATATACAATTATAAAATAATTTTCTAGATATGATAAAAATCATTGGTAAAACATTTGTAAATTTAGTATAATCATATCAATATTTATAAATTCTATAGAATTTAAAAAAGAGATGAAGAAAGGGAGGAGATTATTGATGTCACATTATGTAGATCTAAATAGCGATTTAGGTGAAAGTTTTGGCAACTGGCATGCTGGGGATCCTCTCATTATGGATGCCACAGTTCGTATCTGCAAGGAAAAGGGCGTAGCCGTAGGGGCTCATCCTGGATATCCTGACTTAATGGGCTTTGGCCGTCGTGCAATGGCAGTAAATCCCGCAGAGGCAAAAGCGTATATGATATATCAAGTTGGTGCATTGCAAGCCTTCTGTGATAGTTATGGCGTTACATTACAACATATGAAATTACATGGTGCTTTTTATAATACTGCTTGTGTAACTCCTGCATTGGCAGATGCCGTATTAGATGGATTACAAGCGGTAAACCCTAATATTGCAGCCATGGTGTTAAGCGGTAGCTATATTGCAAAAGAAGCACAGCGTCGAGGTATTCCTGTAATTCAGGAGGTATTTGCTGATCGTGGTTATACCGATGAAGGTACATTGGTACCTCGTACAGAACCTGGCGCTTTCATCAAAGACCCTCAAGAGGCTCTTGAACGAGTTCTTATGATGGTTACAGAAGGTAAGGTTGTCACTAATACAGGTAATACTATTGATATTGTAGCTGATTCCGTATGCGCAAAAGCGGGCGTTACGGTGGCTAATTTTCAAAACCGAAAATAGTAAAACGGTCATTAGAAAATAAGCAATACATAGCAAATACGTAATAAATAGTGAATACGTAATAAATAGTAAATATGTAGTAAATAGTAAATATGTAGTAAATAGTAAATACATAATAGATCGTTAATAAATAAATTATTGTGTGGAGGTTTTTATGAAACCAATTTCAGGTAAAGCAAGTTTATCTGTCCTCTTGGGGGCAGC
>JAWERH010000173.1:0-4192 GCA_032482215.1 Veillonella sp.
GGTATGGTGATGTAGTTTCAAAATTAGACTATATATAAATACACTTTGAAAGGAGGTGAACCACCAATGAACACTTTCGATAAAGTAAAAGCAATCGTTGTGGAACAATTAGGCGTTGATGAAGCTGAAGTTACCATTGATTCTACATTCATCGACGACTTAGGCGCTGACTCCTTAGATATCGTTGAATTGATCATGGCATTCGAAGAAGAATTCAATGTTGAAATCCCTGACGATGTTGCAGAAAAAATTAAAACCGTTAAGGATACAGTAGAATATATTGATTCTGCTAAATAAGCTGTAAAGCTGACAATTCAGCCGCACGGGAGGCCGAGTGGCCTCCCAACCGGTTTTATTTACAGGAGGATTTGATAGTGAAGCTCCCTGAACTTCGCATTGGGAATCTAGTGGCCAAAGTACCTATTATTCAAGGTGGTATGGCGATTAGATTGTCTACAGCTCGCTTGGCGGCAGCCGTTGCAAATGAAGGTGGTATCGGCCTTATTGCAGCATCCGGTTTGCCGTTTGATGAATTACGATACGAAATACAATTAGCTAGAAAATTATCACCTACGGGTATTATTGGTATAAATGCGATGGTAGCAGCAACACAATTTGCTGGCTTAGTAAAAACTGCCATCGAAGAGGGCATTGATCTTGTAGTAGCAGGTGCTGGTTTTTCAAGAGATATGTTCGCAATGGGCAAAGAGTCTGGTACTCCAATCGTACCAATCGTTTCGTCCGCAAAATTAGCTCGCATTTCTGAAGGTCTAGGTGCGGCAGCAGTCATCGTAGAAGGTTGCGAAGCTGGTGGCCACTTGGGTACGGATCGTTCCGCTCGAGAAATCGTTCCGGAAGTTGTAGCTGCTGTTAAAAACATTCCAGTTATTGGTGCTGGTGGTGTTCTTGATGGTCGTGACATTGTAGAAATGTTGAAATTAGGTGCTAGTGGCGTTCAAATGGGTAGTCGTTTTGCTGCTTCTGATGAATGTAATGCATCTGACGAATTGAAAAAAATGTATGTACGGGCTACTAACCCTGAGGACATTGTATTAATTCAAAGCCCTGTAGGTTTGCCTGGACAAGCAATTAAAAATAAATTTGCTGAATCTGTATTAGACGGTACTGTAGCACCTCCAACGGTGTGTGATAACTGTTTAAAACATTGTTCCCATAAATTCTGTATCATCCGTGCTCTTTCTCGTGCACAACAAGGTGATGTGGAAACAGGTTTGGTGTTCTCTGGCAATAATATGAGAAAAGTCGACAAGATTATGCCAGTTAAAGATATCTTTGCTCAACTCAAACAGCAAGTAGCAGAGATTGATTAATTTAAAAGGGCTGTATAGCTATAAGAGGTGGAATAATTGGAAAAACGTGTAGTAATTACTGGCTTAGGGGCAGTGACTCCTGTAGGTATCGGTAAAGAGAACTTTTACAATGCGTTATTGGCAGGTCAATCTGGTATTGGGCCAATTACACGCTTTGATGCATCTGACTATGCAACGCGTATTGCTGGCGAAGTAAAAGATTTTGATGTTACAAACTATGGCGTAGACAAGAAAGAAGCTCGTCGTATGGACCGTTCTGTAGAATTGGCTATCGGTGCTGCTGTTCTTGCTTGTGAAGATGCTGATCTTGATTTAGATAAACAAGATTTAGATCGTTGTGGTACTGTGGTTGGTACTGGTATTGGCGGTATCGACTCCATCCATGAAGTATATGAAACATTATTCGAAAAAGGTCCTGGCCGTGTAAGTCCATTTGCAGTTCCTATGATGATTGCCAATATGACATCTGCACGTGTATCCATCCGTCTTGGCCTTAAAGGTCCTGTTATTACAGACGTAACAGCTTGTACTTCTGGTACAAATGCTATTGGCGATGCTTTCCGTATTATCCAACGTGGTGATGCTGATATCATGTTTGCCGGTGGTACTGAAGCGGCTGTATCTCCTGCAGCTGTAGCTGGTTTCGCAGCTATGAAAGCTATGTCTACACGCAATGACGAACCAACAAAAGCTTCTCGTCCATTTGACCGCGATCGCGATGGTTTCGTAATGGGTGAAGGTTCTGGTATCGTTGTTCTTGAAGAATTAGAACACGCAAAAGCTCGTGGTGCTCATATCTACGCTGAAGTTGTAGGTTATGGTACTAATGGCGATGCTTACCACATTACTGCACCGGCTCCAGGTGGTGTACAAGCTCGTAAATGTATGGAATTAGCAATTAAAGATGCAGGTATCGATCCTAAAGACGTTAACTACATCAATGCTCATGGTACATCTACTGGCCTTAATGACAAAAATGAAACATTGGCTATTAAAGAATTGTTCGGCGATCATGCTAAAGACATCGCTGTTAACTCTACAAAATCCATGACAGGTCACTTGTTAGGTGCCTGGTAAAGTTCATCCTACAATTAACTGTGACAATCCTGATGAAGGTTTGGATCTAGACTATGTTCGCGAAGGCGCACGTGACCTTCAAGTTAAATGTGCTCTTTCCAACTCTTTCGGTTTTGGTGGTCATAACGGTACACTTTGCGTACGCCGTTATGAAGGCTAATGGTAGCTGTTGAAGCGCATAAGAGTAAGATGACACAAGCTCGTGAAGAATCTCTTCATGGGCTTGTTGCTCGTTTAGACATACCTGTGTCAGATATATCCATTTTAGATTGTGCTTTTACACATACATCTTATGCGAATGAACATAAATCAAAGCATATTAATCACAATCAGCGATTAGAGTTTTTAGGCGATGCTGTTTTGGATCTTATTATTGGGGAATACCTATTTAAGACATATCCAGACATGGCCGAAGGTGATTTGACGAAAATTAAGGCCGCTACAGTGTGTGAGGATTCTTTAGCATCTGTAAGTCGTTCTTTACAATTGGGGCAATATTTATTGCTCGGTCATGGTGAACGTGCTTCCGGTGGTAATAATCGTAATTCTATTTTAGCGGATACCTTTGAGTCTCTCATTGGTGCTATCTATATTTCTACAGATTATCAAACTGCGATGGACTTTGTTTTAAAACATCTCATTATTTATATCAAGCAAGCTTTAGAAGGTAAACGGGGCAAGGATTATAAAACCTTGTTACAAGAATATGTACAACGAGATGGTGATAAACATATCGTCTATCGTTTGCTCAGTGAAAGTGGTCCCGACCATGCTAAGACCTTCCATATGGTGGTCGAAATCAATGGTGTTACTTACGAGGCCGGCTCTGGTAAAAGTAAAAAAATTGCAGAACAACATGCGGCTCAATTAACGTTAGAAAAGTTAATGGCCAAATAGAAAAGCGCCTAATGGCGCTTTTTTCTGTATAATAGTATATAGAATAGGAAATATATTTATCTTATAATCGTTGTATGGAAAGCCTTATATCTTAATATATTAATATAAAAGGTTTTGGCTGAGTTTATTTTGTATAAGAAAGGAGAGTGACTATGAAACCATTTGGTATGATACCTTTTTTTATACCTCATGTAGGGTGTCCTTATGTATGTACATTTTGTAATCAGTCCCGTATTACAGGCCAATCTGGCATTAGTCACATAACACCGGATTATATAAAAAAAACGATTACAGATTATGTATTCATCGCGATTTGCAACATACCTTATTAGCGCCAGCTTATGAGATGTTACAACAGGATATAATCGATGGTATACGTTGCTCTACACGGCCTGATGCTGTTGGGGATGAGGCTATCTCATTGTTACAATCCTATGGCGTAAAAACAGTAGAGCTTGGCGTACAGTCTATGAATGATTGTATTTTAGTCGATGCTAAGCGCGGTCACACAGCACAAGAGGTAGTAGATGCTGTTGCACGATTAAAGCGACGTGGAATGACTGTAGGTGTTCAGCTTTTACCAGGATTAAAAGGTGAAACTTGGGAAACCATTCTAGAAACCGCTATTGCTGTAGTTAAATTAGAACCAGATTTTGTACGAATCTACCCTGTTCTTGTTATAGAAAATACAGAACTAGCAGATCAATATAGATCTGGTGAGTATGAGCCATTAAGTACTGAACAAGCTATTAAATATTGTGCATTCTTAAAGGAATGGTTTGAACAGGATAATATTGAAGTTATACGTACAGGATTACAAAGCACGGAAGAGCTCGATTCAGGCAATAGTTTGATAGCAGGTCCCTATGAACCTGCTATGGGTGAGC
>JAWERH010000174.1:0-9279 GCA_032482215.1 Veillonella sp.
GCGGCTGAAGGCGAACATAAACAGACTCGCCGCCGCACTAATACACGCCGCCCTGCTGGCGAGGGTCGTACTCGTCAACATGCAGCTGGTGAAGGTGAAAGCACAACACGTCAACGCCGTACAAATACTCGTACAAATGCAAATGGTGGTCGTACTAATACGACACGCCGTACAAATACACGTCGCAATGCTGAGCAAGGTGAAGGTCAAGAACGTACAGAACGTAAACCACGCCAAACTCGTACACCACGCGGTGAACGTAGTGAAAATACGCGTAACACGCGCTCTAACAATGGTCGCAATAGTCAAAACCGTAACAACAACCGTCCAAATAATCGCTCCACAAACCGCAACAATCAAGAGGCTCCTGTGGAATTATCGTACACCAAATGGCGCTAATAAAGGTAAATTCCAAATCATCCCTCTTGGCGGTCTTGGTGAAATCGGTAAAAACATGACCATCTTCCAATATGAGGACGAAATCATCGTTCTCGACTCTGGTCTTGCGTTCCCTAGCGAAGACATGCTTGGCGTAGATATCGTTATTCCTGATATGAGCTATATCATTGAGAATAAGGATCGCGTGAAAGCTGTCGTAATTACCCATGGTCACGAGGACCATATTGGTTCCTTGGCATACCTTATGAAAGAAATTAACTGCCCAGTATATGCAACAAATCTCGTTTGTGGTTTGATTGAAGGCAAGTTTAAAGAACATAAGGTATCTCCAAAATGTCTTCGTACTATTGCTGCAGGCGATGAAGTTCAAATTGGTCAAGTGAAAGTTGGTTTTATCCAAACAAACCACTCCATCCCTGACTCCTGTGCTGTGTACTTCGATACACCAATCGGCACTGTACTTCATACAGGGGACTTTAAAATCGACCAAACGCCAGTTGATGGCCGTTTGATGGATATGCACAAATTTGCTGAGCTCGGTAATAAAGGTGTATTGGCCTTGATGTCCGACTCTACAAACGTTGAAAAACCAGGTACTACAGGTTCTGAAAGTTCCGTAGGCCCTGCTATTAAACAAGCTGTTGGAGAAGCAAAAGGCCGCGTTGTGTTAGCTACATTTGCATCTAACGTATCTCGTATCCAACAAGCTATTGATGCGGCGGTTATGTTTAACCGTAAGGTTGTCGTTATGGGCCGCAGTATGGTAAATGTTACAGAAATCGCTCAAGAACGCGGTTACTTGAACATTCCACCAAATACAATTATCGACGTAGATGTAATGCACAACTACACAGATGACCAAATTATGATCTTAACAACTGGTTCTCAAGGTGAACCGATGGCAGGCTTGTCCCGTATGGCTACAAGCAACCACCGCACTGTAGAGTTGGCACCGAATGATACAGTTATCATCTCTGCTACACCAATTCCAGGTAACGAAGGTGCTGTAGGTAGAACTATCGATAACTTGCTCCGATTAGGTTGTCACGTTGTATATGGTAAAGATCGTGGTATCCATGTATCTGGTCATGCGAGCCAAGAAGAGCTTAAAACAATGCTTAACCTTGTTCGCCCAGAATACTTCATTCCAGTTCATGGTGAGTACCGCATGTTGCGCCGTCATGGTGAACTTGGCGTTGCTATGGGCGTAGATCCTAAGAAAGTTCTTATCGGCGATAATGGTCAAATATTTGAATTCGATAAAGATGGTGGCCGTAAAGGTGGCCGTGTACAAGCTGGTGCTATCTTCGTTGATGGCCTTGGCGTTGGCGATGTAGGTAACATCGTTATCCGTGACCGTCAACAATTGGCTCAAGAAGGTATGGTTATCGTTGTAATGGCGATGGACAAAGCTTCTGGTACAATCGTAGCTGGTCCAGACCTCGTATCTCGTGGCTTCGTATACGTACGCGATGCAGAAGAACTTATGATTGCTGCAGAACACCGCGTAGACCAAGTTCTTGAAGAATGCGAAATGCAACGCATCAAAGATTGGACTACTATTAAGCAAAACGTACGCGACGCGTTGGGTAAATTCTTCTACGATAAAACTCGTCGCCGTCCTATGATCTTGCCGATTATTCAAGACGTATAATCACATATAATAAACAAAAGTACCGCACCCTATGGTGTGGTACTTTTAACATTTTAAAAAGGATAGGGTATTTGAAGTTACCTTTTTAAACTGTTATAATTAAAAGATACCAATTAATCTATCTTCTTTTATTTAGAATGGAGATTTATGAAACAAACAAATACAAGAGCGATGGTAGAAACAGGATTTGTTAGTGCTATAGGTGTCATCCTTAGTGCTATTAGTGTGTATTTACCAGCTTTCGCTTTTTTATCATTTTTTGTTACACCTGCAGCCATTGGCATAATTGGAACAAAATGGGGTCGCAAGTATAGTATATCGGCAGCTGTTGTTACTACTTTCTTAGCGGTAGTTTTGTTTGGACCATGGAATGGTATACCTGTTGGCTTATTTGCTGCGGTAGGTGTAGGGGTAGGAGAAGGTAACCGTCTTTCTTTAGGGACGATTAAGCGACTACTACTCCCTAGTATTGCTATGTTTGTTGCTGTATTAGTAACTTTAATGGCACAAGTATATGTATCTGGTATTACTCTATCAATGATAGATACACAGATGACCGAGCAAGCTCGTATGATTGCTGATCAAGCCTTACAGACGAATCCTAATATCACACAGGAACAAGCTGATTTATTTGTAAAAAATGTAGATAAGCTTGCTACTGGTTTGAAGGATGCGTTTTTTGTGGCTGTAGCTATAGCTGCAGTATCATACAGTTATATAACTATTCAGATATCTATATGGCTAGGTAAGCGATTACGTATCTCCATACCTCGATTTTTACCAATTGAAGAATGGAGGATGCCTGTCTGGAGTGCAGGGCTATACGCTTTAGGCATTATTGGTATATATGGTACGCCGCATATCAATATGGACTCTTCCTGGGTCATAGCCATTAGTACTAATGTATTACTCCTGAGTAATAAATTGAAGTGGATACTGCTAGGTGTGTATGCCTTTTTCTTTGGTCAAGCACTAGCCATATTTGGTGTCATAGATATGTTTTTAGATTTACGGACACGTTACAAAGCGCGTCAATAGTAACAGAAAGGAGGCCGTTATGAAATCCTTTCAACGAAAATGGGAAGGTTTAGAAGTTACCATTATCACCGTTATTGTATTGTTGTTATTATTGCTGGCCTATTTGAACTGGGCTATTGCAGTTTTAGCATTAATTATCGTAGTAGCGGCATATTTGGTTAACTACAATACCCTTCATAACCGGCGTCGTTTAGCAAGAGAACAGTTTGGGGCGATGATGAAAAACGTCACACAAGCTTCTAACTTTGCTTTACAAAATTTACCGATGACAAGGCACCTTGGTATGGAATAATAGCGTCTTTGCAGACTGGGTTACAGTAGACTGGAATAAACTTCAAAAAATGTCTGCTCTATTGCCTGGATTCCGTATCGATAAAATCTGGGGCAAATCCGGATATATGACGGAGAAATACGATGAAAGATATTTCCAAATTATCTATAAATTCATCGATCCTCGCGATACGCGACCAGATATTCATAGTGAAGATGAATTGGCTGAACATGCAGTCATGGCTCTGTACTTTAAGGACATTACAGCTCTCGAAAAGGCCCGCATTAAAGCTGAAGAGGATCAGCCTGTATGGGGCATGATTCAAATCGATAATCTCGAAGAATTGACAAAAGGTCTTAGTGATCGCGAGTATACTAGCGTTTGGGCAGATATTAACAATATCATTATGGATGAAATTGACCGTTATGAAGGCTTTATTCGTAACTTCCAAGACGATATGTATACCTTTGCTATTTCTCGTGGCGCCCTTCATGAGATGGAGGAAAATGGCTTTAAAGTGCTTGAACGCATTCGTAAATTGCCTTCTCCTCGTCAAGTGCCAGCTACGATTTCTGTAGGGATTAGCGAGAATGTAGGCTCTGTAAAAGAGGTGTCTAGTCGTGCTCGTGCTGCCTTAGATATTGCATTAGGTCGCGGTGGTGACCAAGTGTGTATTATGGATGGTGAAAGCACCCGCTTCTTCGGTGGCAATACAGCTGGTGTTGAGAAGAATACGCGCGTTCGTGCTCGTGTTGTATCACAAGCTTTACATGAGCTTATGCTCGATTCTGATAAAATTCTTGTAATGGGTCACAAACGTGAAGACTACGATGCATTAGGTGGTATTATCGGTGTTGTAGCCATTGCACGGACCTTGGGTAAAGAATTGCGCATCGTGCTTTCAAAAGAAACGAGCGCCATCGATAAAATGGTGACTGTTCTTAAAGAAGATGAGTTCTGGACGGAACATATTATCACCCCTGATGCAGCAAAAGCGTGGGTAGATGCGAATACGCTCACTATCGTATGTGATACGCATCGTCAAGAAATGGTAGCTGCTCAAGAGGCGCTTGAAATTTCTGAACGACGCATCGTTATCGACCATCACCGTCGTGCAGCGGACTTTGTTGAAAACCCATTGCTTACATACTTGGAACCAACTGCGTCATCTACATCTGAGCTCGTAACAGAGCTTGTACAATATGCAGGTGGTGGCGTAAAACTTTCAAAAGCTGAAGCTACAGGTATTTATGCAGGTATCGTATTAGATACGAAGAACTTTATCCAACAAACTGGTGCCCGTACCTTCGAAGCGGCAGCGTTCTTGCGCCGTGCAGGGGCGGATATTGAAAAGGTTAAACAATTATTTATTGAAACCTTCGATTCCATCCAATTGCGTGCTAAAATGGTATTTGAAGCCAGTCGAACTGAAGGGATTGCTATTTCCGTAGCACCTGAAGGTTTGAAGGATATGATGGCATTAGCTGCACAAAGTGCGGACATGCTCATCAGTAATGAAGATATTGAAGCAGCCTTTGTACTTTACTCCTTGAACGACGGCGGTATCGGTGTTAGTGCTCGATCCAAAGGCAAGGTAAATGTACAGGTTGTAATGGAAGCCTTGGGGGGCGGTGGTCACAGAACAGTGGCTGGTGCCCAATTACAAGGTATGACGATAGAGGAAGCGAAGAAGGCTATCTTAGAGCATGCTCTTGAAGCCCTTCATTCCGCTGAGAAAGAGGAGGAAGAACAATGAAAGTAGTATTGTTAGAAGACGTTAAAAAGGTTGGTAAAAAAGGCGAAATCGTTGAAGTTAGCGACGCATATGGCCGTAATGTATTGATCAAAAAAGGTCTTGGCCTTGAAGGTACAGCAACTAACGTAAATAATGCGAAACAAAAACAAGAATCCATTGCTCACCACAAAGTTGTAGCGAATGATGAAGCTAAAATCTTGGCAGCTCAATTGGCTAAGGTTGAAGTAACTGTAAAAGTTCGCATGGGTGAAGAAGGTCGTGTATTTGGTTCCGTTACTGCAAAAGACATTTCCGACGCAGCTAAAGCTCAATACAAAGTAGATATCGATAAAAAGAAAATCGAAATCAAAGAACCATTGAAAACATTAGGCGTACATGACGTACTCGTTCGTGTTCATCCTGAGATTACAAGTACTATCAAGGTTAACGTAGTAGCTGAATAATAGTGTTCACCATGCTCTTTGAGTATGGTGAATTCTTTTATCCATAGTGGTTTTGTAAAGTTGTCGATACGGTAACGAGTATTCTAAAATCTGAAGACTTTTACCGCGATGCGCATCGTATTATTTATGATGCTATCTTAGAAATCGTGCATGCTAACAAGACGGCGGACTTTATCACGGTTGGTGAAGAGCTAGATCGTCGTAAGCGTCTCGATGCGGTAGGCGGTCTTGCATATATTACATCTTTGGCTAATGAATCGGTGTCCTACAATGTAGAGGAACATGCGAAAATCATTAGTGAGAAAGCTCAGTTGCGCCGCCTTATCGATGCAGGGAATAAAATCGTAGGCATGACGTACGCGGGCGAAGATGAGCCAACGGCTATCCTTAACAAGGCGGAACAAATGGTATTGGACGTAAGTGGTCAAACACAGTCCGAATCATCATTTGCGCCTATTGGGGAGGTTGTATTATCTAACTTAGATAAATTAAATGCATTGCAACAGCATGATGGTGCTATTACAGGCGTTCCAACAGGTTTTAAAGATGTGGACCATGTCTTCAATGGTCTACAAAAATCTGACCTCATCCTCGTAGCAGCCCGTCCTGCGATGGGGAAAACGGCTTTCACCTTGAACATCGCTCAAAACGTAACGATGTTGTACGACAAGACGGTAGCGTTCTTCTCCCTAGAAATGGGCAAGGAACAGCTGGTTGGTCGTATTCTATCCTCCGTGGCAGGTGTGAGTTCTGAAAAATTGCGCCGTGCGAACATGGATCCTACTGACTGGGAAAAGGTTATCGCTGCAGCGGACCGCATGAGTAAATCCAAGCTATTTATTGATGATACGCCGGGCCTTACCGTACAAGATATGCGATCTAAATTGCGCCGTCTTAAGGTGGAGCATGGTCTTGATCTCGTTATCGTCGACTATATTCAGTTGATGCAAGGCCGCAACTCCGGTAAGGGCAGCGAGAACCGTCAACAAGAGGTGTCTGAAATCTCTCGTAACCTCAAATTGATCGCCCGTGAGTTCAATGTGCCGCTCATCGCCTTGTCTCAATTGTCTCGTAGTGTTGAAAGCAGACCTGATAAACGGCCTGTACTATCTGACCTTCGTGAATCTGGTTCTCTTGAACAAGATGCGGATATCGTTATCTTCTTGTACCGCGATAAATATTACGATGAAAACTCCGAAAAAGGGGACAACGGAACTCCAATTCATTGGGGAATTAACCCAATTTAGAGACGTGGAATTCCGAGACATGGGGCCGGAACAATAATGAAAACTATCGTGGGTGTGCCTATATTGATGGGGCCCCGTGACATAGCTACATTTTAATTAAAAAGAAAGGACTATACTTCTTTGCTCCTCGTGACCTGATGTCGCTGCATAAGTATAGTCCTTTCTTTTTATCACTGTAGATATGAAGGTGTCCCATCAATATAGTGGCACTAGATAGTTTTCATTGTATTGTTGGAAGAACTGGGAATAGAAGTTTTGTATTATGTTAGTAGAAAATAAGTTTTATTAAAGTGTATAATAGCACTAGATAGATTTTATAGTGTCGTACAATACGTAAGTATTGTGAGATGGAATATAAGGTTTCCATCCTGTGTATGATGAATTTAACTATTAGTGGAAAACTTGGATTAGGTGCTGCAGAGGCTTATAAATATAAGCATATTAGTCTAGGTGTATTTGAGAGCCTGCATTATGATATGTCCATGATAGACTTAATTGATGAATACCAGTTGTCAAAGGACTTAAGGGAGATTGTTTTCCAAGGTATGGGCATGGAAGATATTGTTGATGCAGCAGAGTGGTTTGAAGACTTTGATTGGGAAAGTCATTTGCGTGATGCGATAGATTACTTGGAACTGGATTGTATATCTAGATTAATGGAGCCTTCATATCATACTTGTATTAATGATTTCACCTTGTTTGATGTACCTAATACGGATAGTGTCGATCATCTCTATATTTCTTTTGTATCTCATCATAGTTTTGAGCAAATCATGATGATTTTTATGCTAGGGTATACCGTGTTTTTGATTGAGTTAGGTGAGTATTGCGTTGATGCCTTTGATACTTTTAAACGTAACTACCTTACTACTCTTCGAGCCATAAACCGTGGCGAGTCCGAGGTTTTAAGTGAAGCTCTTGAATTATTTGACTCTTGTAATAACGAGAAGGATTTTTTGAGCAATAAACGACAAGAATTGTGGTTAAGAAAGATTTCTATAGATCTTAGAGGGGATTTTTGTAGGCTTAAAGAGTCTAGCATGAATTATCGTAGTGAGAAGGGATTAGTTTATTATAGAAGGCCTAAAGAAACCATATTGAATTAAGTTATACATGTACTTAAGAGTACCTACTATTAGATTTGATGTCTAATAGTAGGTACTTTTTCATTTTTATGTCCAAAATTTGTCGCTATAATAACAAACATATGTTTGAAAATACTCTGTATTTTTGTTATACTAATCATAGAAATTATTCTTCTTGTAATTCTTATAAACTTCAGGTATTTAGCGGTTTGAGGAGGTGTTTGTATGGGTTCAGCTGATACGGATCGAATGTATATGTGCATTGATTTGAAGAGTTTTTACGCGTCTGTGGAGTGTGCCGATTTGGGGCTGGATCCGTTTACAACGCCTTTGGTGGTGGCTGATGGGTCTCGTGGCAAAGGGGCTATTACATTGGCTATTTCACCAGCCTTAAAAAAGCTAGGTGTTAAGAATCGCAGTCGTCTTTTTGAGATTCCTCCGCACATTGAGTATTTGACGGTGAAGCCTCATATGAAGCGGTATATGCAGGCGTCTGCTGAGATTTATGGGACTTTGCTCAAGTATGTGGCACCTGAGGATGTACATGTATACTCTATCGACGAGTATTTTATCGATATTACGCCTTACTTACCGCTCTACAAGAAAACGCCTCGAGAGCTAGCGCAGATGCTACTTGATGCGGTGTTAGCAACCAAGATTTATGCCACTGTTGGGATTGGAACAAACTTGTTTCTTGCCAAGATTGCTCTCGATATCCTGGCAAAACATGCGCCTGATTTTATAGGATATCTTGATGAAAGCCTCTTTAAAGAGAAAATTTGGTATCATCAGCCATTGACCGACATTTGGCAGATCGGTAAGGGAATAGCCAACCGCTTACATAAATATGGCGCTTATGATTTGCATGGTATTACCATGGTTCCAGAGGCCAAGCTGTACAAGGAATTTGGTGTTAATGCAGAGCTCATTATCGATCATGCTTGGGGGCGTGAGCCGTGTACGATTGCAGATATCCATGCGTATCGTCCCATTAAGCATTCTATCTCGCATAGCCAGATTTTATTGCGTAACTATACGTACGAAGAGGCGTACGTACCTATGCGAGAAATGGTAGAGTCCTTGGTATTAGAGCTTTTACAAATCAAAGGGGTTACGAATCATATTCATGTTCATATTGGCTATGCAGATGATATGGTGCGCTCTACTGGAGGTTCTAAAAAGCTTAAACAGTACACTGATTCATTGCAAACATTAACGACAGCAGTAATTAAATTATATGAACAACATTGCCATAAAAATGAACTTATACGGCGTATAGGTGTAAGTTTTGAGGATTTAGTCAATCGCTCTGCTATACCTCAGGAGGTAGATTTATTTAGCTCTCTTGCGACGGAGGAAGAGGAAAAGGAGCGGCAAGTACATGAG
>JAWERH010000175.1:0-10046 GCA_032482215.1 Veillonella sp.
AATGGTTCCCCTGCCCCCATAACTACAACAGAGTGGATTTGCTCTTTTGTAAGAGCTCCGAAAATAACGACTTGTCCAATGATTTCAGACACTGTTAAATCACGATATAAACCACCCTGCGTAGAGGCGCAGAACACACAGCCCATGGCACAGCCAACTTGAGAAGAAACACATACAGAGTATCCATAATGTTGCTCCATTAAAACGGCTTCTACCCGGCTTTGATCTATCATTTCAACAAGGATTTTACGAGTCTTCCCATCTGGAGATACAGACTCAGTAATTAATGTTGGTAAAGAAATTACACAGTTATCACTTAACCATTGACGCAACTCTTTAGGAAACTGCGTCATCTCTTCAAAATCAAATATATATCTATGATAAATATAGTCTATTAACTGTTTCGCTCGAAACTTTTGTATATTATGGGTCTTAAAGATAGATTGTAACTCTTCTAAAGACTTACCCAATAATTCTATCATGGTACTCCATTTCTATTATTATGATATGCGTTTTACACGAGCCATAAAGAATCCATCCATCTGATCTCGTGGAGGATATGTTGTAATCATACCCTCTACAGCTTGTGGCAACCCATCAAATGATACAGGATCAATGATAAAGTTCTTATGAGTTGCTAGGAATTTTTCTAGTACATCCTCATTTTCTCCACTATTGATAGTACAAGTAGAGTATACTAAATATCCATCAACTTTAACCATTTCAGCAGCTTTTTCTAATATTTCAAGCTGTAGTGGAGGCAAGTCAGTAAGTAAAGATTGTGTTTTACGCCAACGCATATCCAATTTCTTTTGTAATATGCCAAGTCCAGAACACGGTGCATCTACTAAGACGCGATCGAATTGTTCTTTCCAATTATCGGGTAAATAACGACCGTCTTGTAGCTTAGTTGAAACTATGGATACTCCAAGTCGTTCAGCATTTTGATTCATAAGGTCTAATTTGTGATCGTATATATCACAACTCATAATAGCACCCGTATTATTCATGAGACTTGCCATATGCATAGACTTACCCCCTGGTGCAGCACAACAATCTAATATGCGCTCTCCTGGCTGAGGATCAACTACATGAGCAACTAACATAGAGGCTTTATCCATAAAGGTAATATGACCTTCCATAACAGGTTTTGCTTTTTCCAAGTGCCCTTGATGTGCATCAATATAAACTACTTCTGGAATCTCATTGTCCTGTTCAACAGTCCAACCTAAATCTCGTAGTTCTTTTAAACAATCCTCAATAGATACTTTTACAGTATTTATACGTGCTGTCAAACGAGGTTGTTCATTAAACCAAGCACAAAGATCTATAGTCTTATCCTTCCCCATTTCATTTATCCATAAATTAACTAACCATAAAGGTTGATTATAAATGAAAGAAATTTCTTCAGCCTCAGACTTAGCAAGTTCACCAATAGAAATACTATCACTTTCACGTAATACTGAACGTAATACGGCATTTACAAAGCCAGATAATCCTCTAGTTAACTTTTTTGCCAGTTTTACAGATTCATTGACCGCTGCGCTTTCAGGGACTTTATCCATATAGATAATTTGATAAATGCCAAGTCTAAGAATTTCTACAACCATGGATGATAATTTCTTTAATGGTCTTTTGGCAAAATGAACAATAATGGCATCTAAATAATTTTTTCTACGGATGACACCATAGACCAACTCCGTGAAAAATCTTCGATCTAAATCGGATAAATGATATTTTTGTAAATACTCTTGTAACTTGATATTGGCATAAGCACCATTACGATTAATATCACTCAAAGCTTTCACTGCGAGCAATCGAATATTTAGTTGTTGATTCGTTTTAACTTCAGTCATCGTTTTTCCTACCAATTAATTGTTCAACTGCTGCTCGAACACGTTTAGGATCTACTGTAGTATTGCAACAAGGGCCATTAGGTCTTTCATTTAAAACGCCAATGACAGGTATGGGAAATACATCAGCCATACCACTTGCTAAATCACGTTCACAAGCAATAGCTACAATAGCCTTTGGTCGTGCTTCTTTTACCTTCATTCGCGCTAATGTACCACCTGTTACCACTATAAATTGACAGCCATACTCTTTAGCAATTTGCAATAAACTTCCAACTTGGCATCTACCACATTGTTTACAATTGTATACATCATGTGTAACCTTATGAACACATGAACTTTCCTGTAAACAATGAGGTGTATCAAGTCAATCATAGACTGACGCAATTGATCCTTAGTAACCCCTCTCACTTTACCAATCAATAGGGACACCGGAAACAGTCCATATATAAACTGGTTAGCAAGCCTTAAAACAATAGGATGTAACCGTAGTATACCGAAACTAGCAATAATCAAGGATGCGCACAATAACCATATAACACAAATGCATACCGAAAAAATCACTGTACTTATTATGGGTGCAACAGGATGTAATTGTGAAAGTCCAGGCTCTAATATATATATTAGAAATCCCATAATTACAGTAATTATGGCACATGTAATTGATGACAATATCAGGTATAACGGATACGTTTCGTACTGCTTATATTGAGTCTCCAAAAACGATACCTTCCTTTATCTGATGTCCATTAATAAAATCAATAGCAGAAATACGTTTTTTATTTTCTGGCTGAACCTCTGTCAATAGAATTATATTTCCATCACCACAATATACACCTAAACCGGCTATTTTAGATACGATTGTACCAGGTATAGTTGTGGCTGATATAGCAATTGGTACATGTTTACCATGGATATCTATCAAACAGTGAGTCGTATCACTTGGGACCACTTCACCAGACCATACTTTTAAACGTTTTCCATCGAGATACGTATAACATCCAGGAGCTGGATTAAGACCTCTAATAAGATTGACAATTTCATGGGCTGACTTAGACCAGTCTATATGCCCCATTTCCTTTGTAATCTTAGCAGTATGTGTAGCCATTGTATCATCTTGTGGCGTAGCCACAATTTCTCCATTAACCCAACGAGTTAATACTGGAACAATAGTTTCGCCACCAAGCACCGCCATACGTTCAAATAATTGACCTGTCGTTTCACCAGGTAAAATATCGGTCTCTACGATATCGATGATATCACCTGTATCAAGGCCATCATCCATATGCATAATTGTAACACCTGTCTTAGTATCACCATTTAATATGGCATAATGAATTGGTGCAGCACCTCTATACTTATGTGGTAAACGAATAAGCCATGGCGGCAAAATTTTACCGTATGCAATAACCACTACTACATCGGGATTTAGATTTTCAAGTTCTGCTTGTACTTGTTCATCACGTAATGTTACCGGTTGGAATACAGGTAAATTATGTTTTAAAGCTGCCACTTTTACAGGTGGCATTTGAACTTGTTTACCGCGACCTTTTTGTTTATCTGGCTGACAGTATACACCAACAATAGAGTGACCAGCCTTTATTAATGCTTCCAAAGTAGGAACCGAAAAGTCAGGCGTCCCCATAAATACGACACGCAATTGTTTTTGATTAGACAATTTCTTTCTCCTCTGGGTGATCAGTAATCAATCGTAAGTTAGTTGCTTTTTCAATAAACAAATGACCTTCTAAATGATCAATCTCATGTTGAAAAATACGCGCTAAAAATCCTTCAGCTTTAATTGTTACCTTTTTATTATGAGGGTCTATACCTTTAACGGTAATTTTGTCGAATCTTTCCACATCGCCAAAATACCCTGGTACACTTAAACAACCCTCTGGTCCCACTTGAGATCCCTCAGCATGAGTAATTTCAGGATTAATTAATGCAATGAGACCACTACCGGCATGATCATCTACGACGATAATTCGTTTTGACACCGCTACTTGAGGTGCAGCAAGTCCAACGCCTTCAGTCTCATACATTGTTTCCGCCATATCATCGATAAGGGCTCTAAGTTTTTTATTAACATGTTCTACAGGTTCCGCAATTTGTTTTAAAACGGGGTGACCTGCTTTTACAACATCTAATACTGCCATTTATACTCCTATACTAAACAGGATCTACATCAATCAAAAGTCCTTCTTGTGTGAAGATCCATGAATTATATATATATTCTTTTAAATTTGATAAGTCAGTACCTCGAATCATAATCGCTAAACGATACATATCCCGTACTTTTTTGATACTTGCTTCATAAGGTCCATTAATGAGAATATCGGTATCACCTTTATGGACCTCTAAATCGCTTACAATACGATTAGCTATGGCCTCTAAAGTCTCCATATTTTGATGACGCACTACCATGTGAATCATCTCTCTAAACGGAGGATATCCTAATGCTTTACGATTTTGAATTTCTTCATTGTAAAAGCCTACATAATCATGAGCCTTACTCTTTATTATAGCATAATTTAACGGATTATATGTTTGTATTACTACACTGCCCGGTTTATCACCACGACCAGCTCTACCAGATGTTTGTGTAAGTAAATCAAAAGTTCTTTCAGATGCGGAATATACAGGAATATTTAAAACTGAATCAGCCGTTAAAATACCAACAGCTGTTACATCTTTAAAGTCATGACCTTTTGACACCATTTGTGTTCCTAGTAAGATGTCATATTTATGAGTCCCAAAATCTTGTAAAATATCTTCTGCTAATTGTTTGTTTTTAGTTACGTCTTGATCAAGGCGGGCAATACGAGCCGATTTAAAATGACGTCGCAACTCTTCCTCTACCTTTTGTGTACCTGATCCAAAGAATTTAATGCGTTGACTATTACACTTTGGACAGACCGTAGGAATCGGTTCATGATGTTCACAATAATGGCACCGTAATTCTTCACCTGCTTGGTGATACACCATAGCTACATCACAATGAGGACACATAATAGTTTCCCCGCAATCGCGACACATTACAAAGGTACTATAACCACGTCTGTTCAATAGAATAATCATTTGGTTATGTTCATTCAATGTTTTTTGAATTAAGCTACTCATAGCATCAGAAAAAACAGAATAGTTGCCATGAAGAATTTCTTCCTTCATGTCCACAATAGTTACTTTTGGCATTGGTTGTTCAAAAATACGATGTGGCAATTCAAGCAGCTGATATTCCCCTTGCTTAGCTTTATAATAGGAGGTTACAGATGGTGTTGCAGAACCTAGTATTACAGGACAACCATGTGCTTCCCCACGCCATAATGCAACATTTCTAGCATGGTAACGAACCATGTCCTCTTGCTTATAAGAAGTATCATGCTCTTCATCTACTACGATAAGTCCAATGTCCTCAGCTGGAGCAAATACTGCTGATCGTGCACCAATGATAATATGACTATCCTTGCGACGTAAACGCTCCCAGTTATTATTGCGTTGTTGAACTGTTAACTTACTATGAAATACTACAACTTCATCACCAAAGGTTTCTACAAAACGACGCACTATCTGATCTGTCATCTTATCTTGACTAATACATTTTGCTGTAGCTTTTAAATATAGTTGAGTTTTTCCGCTACCCGTTACACCATGTAGCAAAAAGGTTTTATGTTGATGTGTGTTCATCGCTTCTTGTATCGGTTCATACACGGCTTGTTGTGCATCAGTTAGTGGTATATTGACTTCTGCTGTAAACAGTTCATCAAAGGTAGTCTTTGTCGCTTTAAATCTAGATTCAATAGTAATCCCATTAGCTTCACTAACTTGTTTAATGACCATACGTGAAAAGCCTTTAGCTAATAATAAAGCTTTTGATGCGCCCCCTACTTCAAGTAAATATTTTGCCAACTCTCGTTGTTTCTTTTTTCGTTCACTAAATTGTTCTACCGTGAAAGCAGGTGTAACCACAAGCCATTCTTCCTTAGGCGCCTCATAAGATTTTAGAGTTTTAGAACCAAGGTTCATTGTCTAATACTTGAACAATATTTCGCAATGTGAACTCAGGGGGCTCGCTTAAATCTTCATAGCCAATCAGAATTCCCTCTTCGCGACTATTGCCTAAAGGAATAAGTACACGTGTACCAGGTAAGATATTGCCAAACTTTTCAGGCATTAAGTAGCTTAACGGTTTATGAAGTTGTTTAGCAGGTCTATTGATGATAACTTTTGCGACACGCATACATTATATCCTTTCATTTACTATAAAAGGTCTCAGTAGAAATTCTACTAAGACCTTTTGTATTATAAGCCAGCTTCAGCTTTTAAACATATGCTGCAGTTTTGCGATAATGAGGTTTTAACAAATCAAGCATTTCAATAATACCTGCTGGACGAAGGTCGAAATGTTTCTTAATAAGTTCTTGAATTTTAGTTTCCTCAATGCGACCTGTACCAAAAGTATCAACTAAAACGGATACAGGATGTGCAACACCAATAGCGTAAGCAACTTGTACTTCACACTTATCAGCAAGGCCTGCTGCTACAACATTTTTAGCTACATAACGAGCTGCATATGCTGCAGAGCGGTCAACCTTAGATGGATCCTTACCAGAGAAAGCACCGCCACCATGACGAGCCATACCGCCGTAAGTATCTACGATGATTTTGCGGCCAGTTAAGCCAGCATCACCATGAGGACCACCGATTACGAAACGGCCAGTTGGGTTAATGAAATATTTTGTATTTTCATCAACAAATTCAGCAGGCAATGCTGCATCGATAACAAAGCGTTTTAAATCAGCTTTAATTTGTTCTTGCGTAACTTCAGGGCTATGTTGTGTAGAGATAACAATTGTATCAATACGTTTTGGTTTACCATCAACATATTCAACAGTCACTTGAGTTTTACCATCTGGACGAAGATATGTTAAAGTGCCATCTTTACGAACTTCTGTAAGACGACGGGATAAACGATGAGCCAAAGAAATAGGCATAGGCATTAGTTCAGGTGTTTCATTAGATGCATAACCAAACATCATACCTTGGTCACCAGCACCGATTTTATCAAGTGCTTCACCATTACCATCTTTAGATTCAAGAGCTTCATCAACGCCCATAGCAATATCAGCAGATTGTTCATCAATAGAAACTAGAACACCACAAGTATCGCAGTCAAAACCAAATTTAGCACGTGTATAACCGATATCTCGAACAGTATCACGTACGATGCGAGGAATATCCACATATGTGTTTGTAGAAATTTCGCCTACTACATGAACTAAACCAGTAGTAACTAAAGTTTCACAAGCTACACGAGCAGTTGGATCTTTTTCAATAATCGCATCCAAAACAGCATCAGAAATTTGGTCAGCTATTTTATCTGGATGGCCTTCAGTAACAGATTCAGAAGTAAAAAACATATGTTTTTCAGCCATTTTATCCTCCTAATACGAAAAAAAGCCTCTCATGTACTCATGAGAGACCCTCCCATCTAACGACATTTGTCATAGGAATTAGCACCTTTTCCTCTTGGAATGGTTGCTGTAGCTTCATAGGGCCTATCCCTCCACTACTCTTGATGAGTTACAGAAATATTATAGTGTATTTACATTGATAAAGCAAGTCATTATTACATATCTTTCTATCAATTACAAACTACAAACATAAGATTCTCTCATGTATATGGGCCAATTCAGATTTTTTCATATTAGGCATTTCTTTTGGATCTTTATTAGGATATAAGAAGTAGCCTTCATTTGTATCTACATTAAAACCAGCATTAGACTTACTTACATCATTGGCTACAAGCATATCTAGATTTTTTCTAGCTACCTTATCTTGACCATACTCGATTACATGTTCTGTTTCTGCTGCAAACCCAACAAGAATTTGATGTTTCTTTTTAGCACCTAAACCTTGTAGGATATCTGGATTCTTAACAAGTTCTAATGTCATAGACTCCATTTTTTTGATTTTTTGCTCTGCTTTATGAAGGACTCTAAAGTCAGATACTGCAGCGGCCATAACAACTACATCTACCGTATCGTATCGAGATTCAACAGCATGTTGCATAGATAAGGCAGAATCAACAGGAACAAAATCTACTCCACTTGGTACAGCTAAAGATGTAGGAGCACTAACTAAAATAACATTAGCCCCCATGCGTGCTGCTTGTTCAGCAATGGCGTACCCCATTTTGCCGCTAGAACGATTCCCAATATAACGAACAGGATCGATGTTTTCTTGCGTACCACCAGCGGTAACAAGTACTGTGGTACCTTCAAGCTCATTAGATTTACACATCTGCGATTCAAGCCATTCTACAATGGCTTCAGGCTCTGGTAAACGACCCACACCAGTGATACCACAGGCTAGCCAACCTTCAGCCGGTTCCATAATATGGTACCCCAAAGCCTGTAATCCCTCTAAATTTCGTTGCGTAATGGGATTATTATACATTTCGGTATTCATAGCCGGACAAAGATATTTTGGCGCCTTAGTAGCCATTATTGTTGTCGTTAGCATATCATCTGCAATACCGGCATAAATTTTGCCAATCACATTTGCTGTAGCAGGTACAACCACATATGCATCTGCCCATGTTGCTAGTGCAATATGCTCCACATCCCATTGGTGTACTTGTTCAAACATGTCGATAGCTACAGGATGTCCACTAATTTCACCAAATGTAAGTGGTGAAGCTATATGAGTGGCGTTTTCAGTCATAACAACCTTTACTTCAGCACCCTTTTTACGAAGTCGGCTTACTACTTCAATTGCCTTATACGCTGCAATACCTGCAGATACAGCGACAATGATATGTTTTTCGCGCATGTTCTTCTCCTTTTAAAAATTCCTTGTATCAAGGATACAAGGAATTGATTAATCTTATTTAATGCCTTCTTTTGTGCGTTTATAAGTCACTTCACCTTCGGCAATTTCATAGAATGCCAAGGATACAGGCTTGTCAGTTGCATGTGTAGATTCAGCTAAGCATTGTTCGCCATCTGTTAATTCACGAGCCCGTTTAGCTGCCAATGTTACCAAAGTATATTTGCTATCAACTTGACTTTCCAATTTTTTCAATGGAGGTTTTACCATCATACTATCACTTCTCCTTAGACTCTTGATACTGTTTATAAATAAATTGAATTTGCTCTTTATTACGACTAATCTTACAGGATTCTGCCCGTAAAATAGAAGCAACCTTCTCTGATGCCTCTCCGAGATCATCATTTACAACTATATAGTCATATCTATGAGCTAATGCCAATTCAGAACAAGCTAATGACAGCCGTTTATCAATAACTTCTTTCGCATCTGTACCGCGGTTATGTAAACGTTCAGATAACTCAGTTAAAGACGGTGGCACTATATAAATAAATACAGCATCACTAAAACGTTCTTTTACTTGCATAGCACCTTGAATATCAATTTCTAACAGTACACTTTTACCTTCATCTAATAAATCCATTACATGTTGCTTCGGTGTACCGTAGTAATTATCATATACTTTTGCATATTCTAAAAATGCATCTTCACTTAATAGAGATTCAAACTCTTCTTTTGAGCGAAAGAAATAATTGACCCCTTCCACTTCACCAACACGTGGTGCCCGTGTTGTCATAGAAACGGAATAAACTAGATTAGGCATTTCTTTTCGAATATTCGCACAAATCGTACCTTTACCTGCGCCAGATGGCCCGGATATAACGATTAATAATCCTCTGTCTGACATATGTACTGACATATGTACTCCTATGATTCTACTGTATCTTCGTCTACATCATATTGCACAAGTCGATGTGCTACGGTTTCTGGTTGAATTGCAGATAATACAATTTGACCACTATCCATAACTAATACAGCACGAGTCTTACGACCATATGTAGCATCAATGAGTAGGCCCTTATCACGTGCATCTTGAACCATACGTTTAATTGGTGCAGATTCAGGACTAATGATAGCCATAACACGGTTAGCAGATACCATATTACCAAAGCCTATATTCAATAATTGAATACTCATTTATGGACCTCCTATTACTCTACATTCTGTACTTGTTCTCTAATTTTTTCTAACTCACATTTAAGTTGAACCACAAACTCTGTAATACTTGAATCCATAGCTTTGGAACCAATTGTATTCACTTCACGATTCATTTCTTGCAAAATAAAATCCACCTTACGACCG
>JAWERH010000176.1:0-5437 GCA_032482215.1 Veillonella sp.
GTATCCTTACTAGGTTTAGAGGAGGCTAAAAATCAAGCTTCTTTAGTTGGAAAACAGGCTCATAATGCTTTAAACTCCGTTTCTTATGATACATCTATACTAGCTGCTCTAATTGATTATCTTTTAGAACGTACTAATTAATTGGTACTACCTGAAGAAGGTATAAATAATGATTGATATATTACCACAAATAGCACATAACTACATAGCGCAAGCCGCATTTTGGGGTTGGTTTACTGCTCAGGCTATCAAATTTGTATGGCAACTGGTTCGACATGGCAAATTTCGTCCAGAACGGCTTGTAGGATCTGGGGGATTTCCCAGCTCTCATACATCTTTCGTAATTGCTACAACCACAGCCATATACCTAAAAAATGGAGCATCTGATCTTTTTATACTATCTCTAGTATTTTCTATTGTAGTCATGTATGATGCATCAGGCGTACGATTAGAGGCTGGGCGTCAAGCTCAAATTCTAAATCAAATTGTAGACTATTTTACAAAGAAAAATATACCTGTTGCCATCACTCGTAAAGAGGCCTTAAAAGAATTATTAGGCCATACACCAATAGAGGTATTTGGGGGATTAATTCTTGGCATTCTTGTAGCATGTTGGTGTCATATGAGCAGTAAAGAACGTTTAGATATACTCCTTGTCAATCGAGGACTTTTTGAAAGTAGAGAAAAGGCAAAAGCGGCCATAATGGCTGGCCAAATCTTCATGGATACTACGCGTATTGATAAAGCAGGTACAAAAATTCCTGTAGATGCCAATATTGTTGTAAAGGGCAATACTTTGCCTTATGTTAGTCGCGGTGGATTAAAGTTAGAAAAAGCCATTCAAACGTATCCTATCAACTTACAGGATGCTGTTATGGTTGATATAGGTGCTAGTACAGGTGGTTTTACAGATTGCGCCCTACAAAATGGTGCATCTAAAGTCTTTGCCATTGACGTAGGCTATAATCAATTGGCTTGGAAATTGCGTCAAGATCCGCGTGTAATTAATATGGAAAAGCAAAATATCCGTACTGTTACACCTGAGCAGCTTGGTGAACTGGTGGACTTTATTTCTATTGATGTAGCATTTATTTCTTTGGATAAGGTTCTACCAGTTGCGACTACCTTATTAAAGGATACAGGAGCTCTTGTTGCTTTGATTAAGCCCCAATTTGAGGCAGGTAAAGAGAATGTAGGTAAAGGCGGTATTGTGCGGGATCCTCTAATCCATAAAGAAGTTTTACATCGTATCTTACACGTTGCTCATGATTGTGGATTATATATTAAAGGTATGGAAGGTAATATTGAGTTTTTAGGTTATTTTAAAAAGTACGAAGAAGGGGCTTTAACCATTGATGATACTTTAATCGATACAGTGGTTGCAGAGGCTCATTCATTATAGGAGATTACTATGCGTATCGGATTTTTCCCTAATATGGGGAAAAGCAATATTATGGCAGTTTTAAAAATGGCTGCACATATTTGTAAAGATGAAGGTATCGAAGTATTCTTGCCAGATGATCTCGAATCAGATGCACCTGCACGAGTACTTAAGATTCCTGAAACTCACATTTTAAGTCGTCCAGAAATCTTTAAACAAATAGATATTGCCTTTAGTTTTGGTGGTGATGGTACCATCATCCATTTGGCACGACAAATTTACCCATACAATGTACCTGTTTGTGGTATTAATCTTGGTGAGTTGGGTTTCTTAAACCAAATCGAAGTTCACCAAATGCAAAGTCATATTAAACGTATTGCCAAGGGTGATTATAATATCGAAAAACGTGGACATTTATATGCGTATATTGACCGCAATAATGGTAATGAAGAAGAATTAGTACCTATCATTAATGAAATAGTTATTACCCGTGCAGAACCAGCTAAAATGGCACGTATCAATATGTCCATCAATAATCAACATACACAAATGTATCCTTCTGATGGCTTGATCATTTCTTCTGCCACAGGCTCTACAGGTTATAATCTATCTGCAGGTGGTCCTATTATGAAGCCTGATAATAGATCAATTATTGTGACTCCTGTAGCACCACATCTTATTCAAGGCGTTTCTCTTGTATTGGAAGAGCATGATACAATTCAAATCACCATGCCAGAACGAGAGCCTCAATTACATATCTGTATAGATGGTACATTTGACTATACGTTTACCAATAAAGAAACATTACATATAAGCTCCAATCCAGTATATTGCTTATTCGTACGTTTTAAAGATCAATGTTTCTTTGGTACATTATTTAAAAAATTAGCCTCTCGTCGTGACGAGTTATTATAATACTAAAATCTCAAGTGGGGTGATTTTGTGATTAACATTAACAATGCTGTTCAGTTTCAACATTTAATCTGGGATCGAGTAATGAAACACGCTAATGTTGTAGTAGATGCAACATGTGGCAATGGCCATGATTTATTGTATCTAGCAGAGCGAGCAAGAAAAGGCTGTCATTTATATGGCATCGATATCCAAATGAAAGCTATTAATAGTAGCCAAGAGTTATTGCAGTCAAATGATATAGCTGAAGATGTGAGCCTAACATTTATCCATGACTCCCATGATCGTGCATTAGTTAATCAGTTAAAAGATGAAGTAATTGATTTAATGATTTTTAACCTAGGATATTTACCAGGTGGCGATCATCAAGTTATAACTAAACCGCATCAAACAATTGACGCTATAAAAGAGGGTTTAGAGAAATTATCTAAATCTGGAGTTATCACAATTGTTGCTTACCCTGGAACAACAGAAGGGTTAGAAGAAATGCAGATCCTTAAATCGTATTTATCAGATTTAGAACAGAAATTGTATAATGTATGTCATTGGCATCCAATGAATCAAATAAATAATCCACCTGAGTTATTTATATTGCAAAAACGATAAAAAGAAATATATCTTTATTCATTATGAATAAAACTCATAAGAAACATGTAAAAGCCCCTTTATAGGGGCTTTTATTTATACATGCATATTATTCTAGTTTTAAATTATTAATTTCGTATAAATAGATGAACCCTATAGGCTATGTGTTTGTACGCCCTCAATCTATAGAATGTTAACGTTTTTTTAAATATAAATATAATATGCATAACTAGTATGAGATATGCGATTTATACCATATATTAATTATGAATATATGGTATAATAATAGCAGAAAGATACTATTCTCTTTTATGTGCAAGTTTTAAAAAAGGGAGTTTAAAATGAAACGCTATCGCTATAACAAAATTAAAGAAATCGTTCAGTCCAAGGCGATTGAAACTCAGGAGGAATTAGCAGCGGCCTTATTAGAAGACGGTATTGAGGTAACGCAAGCTACTGTTTCTCGTGATATTAAGGAATTGATGTTAATCAAAATTCCTACAGGCGATGGACACTATCGATATGCATTATCTCCAGAAGAAAATGTAGTTCTATCTCGTAGTCGAATCAATCGATTATTCCAAGATTCTCTAATTAAGGTAGATCATAGCTTGAATCAAGTCGTATTACATTGATGATACAATTTTGTTAATTGCAAAATCTGAAGCTGAAGTTCCAGCAATTTTGGCGAAAATTCAAGATTTAATGAAGGACTAAATAGATGTTAACGCAAATGAGCATTCGCAACTTTGCGTTGATTGAGCAAATGAATATTTCATTTAATGATGGCATAACTATCTTTACCGGCGAAACTGGGGCAGGGAAATCCATATTAATGGATGCCTTTAGTATCCTTTTAGAACTATTAGAATCTAAAAATATTATGGTTGAGGAAGGGGAGTTAATTCTCTCCCGGTCATTTAACCGCAATGGTAAATCTACCATCTTAGCTAATGATCAACCTATACCATTAAAAGCATTAAAAGAAATTGGTCAATATTTAGCTGATATTCATGGTCAATATAGTAATCAACGATTGTTAGATGCCGATACCCATCATGAATATTTAGATACCTATAATAAAGAGGGACAGAAGGCTTACAAGACCTATTTAGATGCCTATAAAGTATATAAGAAAGCCAAACAAGATGTAGATCATTTACAAGAAAATATGTCTGAACGAGCGCGAGAGCTCGATATGCTACGATACCAAATCGATGAGATTGAAGAAGCAGGACTTACAATCGGTGAAGATGTTTCTATTGCAGAGGAATTAAAACGACTCGATGGTTTTGAACATATTGATAAGGTATTAGGTTCTTGTTATGATGCCTTTTATAATGGTCGTCAACCATTACTAGACACTATAAACTCTATTAAGGTAGAGGTTAATGACCTTGTAAAATATGATGGTGAACTGAAAGAAGTATCTGAAATGGTTGATTCTGCTTATTTCCAACTGGAAGAGGCGGCTCAATCGTTAGATCGTTATAGAGATACTATTAGCTATGACGAAGAACGCTATAAGTATTGCCAAGATAGAGATACAACTATTTATGGCTTAAAGAAAAAATATGGTGAAACTGTAGAAGAAATTCTAGCATACGAAGAAAAGGCACAAGCTCGTTTAGCGGAACTAGAAGGCCTTGTATTTGCACAAGACGAATTAGAAGCTCGTCTTGAAGAGGCGAAAAAGGTAGCAGAAGAAGCTTTAACAGTTTTACGTGATATACGTCTAAAAAATGCAAAAGTCATTGCTAACGCTCTACATCAAGAATTAGTAGACCTAGGCATGCCTAAAGGAGAGATTCAATTCCATATAGAGGATGGGGATGGCTTATCATCTTTAGGTGCAAAATCTATTGAACTACTATTCTCTGCCAATAAGGGGGAACAATTGTTACCGCTTCACAAGGTAGCCTCTGGTGGCGAATTAGCTCGGATTGCATTAGCCTTCAAATCTGTCTTCCGTAGTGATACGTTCAAGACAATGGTATTTGATGAAATTGATGTTGGTATTAGTGGAGATATAGCTTTAAAGGTTGCTGAAAAGATCCTACATCTCTCTAAGACAAATCAAGTATTCTGTATTACTCATTTACCTCAAACAGCAAGTATTGCAAAGCAACATTACCATTTGGCTAAAATTGAGCAAGATGATCGTACTGTTTCAACGTTGTCTGTACTTAATGAAGAGGAACGAGTAACACAAATTGCTTCTATGATGTCTGGTCGAGGTATGTCTTCCACTGCATTAGCAGCAGCTAAAGAACTAATTGACCATTTTAGTTGACTAAAATCGCATAATTACTTATACTAATAGTATTAAGTGAATATGTTGATAGAGGTGCGAGTATAAAGAGTAATCATGAGGAGCCGGCATGCATTGATCCATGATAAAAGGGATGCTTGCCGAAGTTCGGTGATTGCGACTCATCGTTCTGGTTGTCTATTTAATAGATGGACGACTGTCATCAATTTGAATTGGTGGAGTGCTATCATTGAGCTTTTAGTAAAAGTTATAAGCTATATAAACTATAAGGCCAGTGGATGCATCCA
>JAWERH010000177.1:0-6468 GCA_032482215.1 Veillonella sp.
TACGATGGTAATCCATTCACAAAAAGTTATGTGAAAAATGCTATTAAGGAGGTCCTATAATATGACAACAGCTAAAGATTACAGAAACGATATTCGTCCAAACTGGTGTCCTGGCTGTGGCCATTATGGGGTTCAAGCAGCGATTACTGATGCTGTAGCAGCAAGAAATATTCCACCAGAAAAATTAGCAGTAATTTCCGGTATCGGTTGCTCTAGCCGTATCGGTGGTTATTTCTACGCATATGGTGCACATACAACTCATGGTCGTGCGCTTCCTTACGCACAAGGCGTTAAACTTGCTAACCAAGACTTAGAAGTTATCGCTTGCTCCGGTGATGGTGATGCATTCGCTATTGGTATGGGTCACACTATCCATGCTTTCAAACGTAATGTAAACATGACATACATCGTTATGGATAACCATGTATATGGTTTGACTAAAGGTCAAGCATCCCCTCGTTCTGACATTGGTTTTGTTACAAAAACAACTCCTCGTGGGGCATTCGAATCTCCATTGTCCGTTTGTGAAACTGCAATTGCTGCAGGTGCTACGTTCGTAGCCCAAGGTTACATGATTAACCGTGCAGAACTTGTTGATTTGATTCAACAAGCAATGGATCATGAAGGTTTCTCCTTCATTAACGTATTTAGCCCATGTGTTACTTACAATAAACACAACAGCTATGACTGGTTCAAAGAACACTTAGTTGCATTGCCAGAAGGTTATGATCCAACAGATCGTGCAACAGCACTTAAAACTTTGGGTGAAACAGATGGTTTGGTTACAGGTCTTATTTATCAAGATAAATCTAAACCTTCCTTCGAAAAAGCTATGGCTGCAGCAAATGGTGGTCCACATCCTCGCCCATTGACTGAAGATGTTGTAAAACCAGATCAAGCGCTATTTGATAGCCTTTGTAATCAATTTAAATAATCTTATTTAAATTGGATCATATATGATCTGTGCCCCTCTTTACTGGATGTCCAGTAAAGAGGGGTTTTTATATTATTAATCGTATGATTACTTTAGCGTGTTATGAATAGTATGGTTATTTTATAGTGATATAAGTAATATAAGTAATATGGTTACTTTATTGTGTTATGAATAGTATTCTTACTTTACGGAGGTTTTCTTAATTGATATACTAATTTATAATTTAGGATATTTATAATTAAGTAAAAATTTGAAAGCTTATAAGTATAAGAGGCTGTTATTTCAGAATATGAGGCATAATGGAAACGTATAGATGTATTGCTTACTATACGATTCATTAAGGAGAGGGAATGAGTAACGTGTCGAATGAATATAATGAAGCATTGCTAGAGCCACTTAAGTATTATCGAGAAGAGCTAAAGGATGCCTTCCAGCAAGTCACCGAGGAATACTATCAAGATTTAGTCAATCAATCCAAGGTAGATATAGATACTAATAAAGTATTGATAGATAAATACACCTCTGTATCAGAGAATCGAGATCAATCGAATACATCATATAAACGATTTGGCATTATTAAGAAGATTGATATTGTTATCGGTATAGGGGCCATTATTTATGGTATTTATCAGTTTTCACAAAATCATGTAGATATCGTATCTATCATTATTTGTATTGCGGTTCTAGTTCTATGTGTAGGTTTATATCTGTACTGGATTAAGCCTAATAGTAAGAGCCTTGAGGAAAAGCTTAAAGACCTAGATGCGACCTTAGCTCAAATGCGTCAAGAAGGCTATGAGATGATGGCCCCTTTGAATAATCTCTTTCATAGTGAAATGACTATGGAACTCCTAAAAAAGGCGATTCCTTTTATTCATATGGATTCTAACTTTAATATTGAACGATATGAACAGCTCGTTAAAGATTATGGATTTTTAGAAAAAGGTGATGTAAATCATTCCACCTTAGATATTGCTTCTGGTGATATTTTAGGAAACCCCTTTGTTTTTCTGAAGCGCATAATCCACTGGATGGATGATTATACGTATGAGGGCACCTTAAATGTTACGTATACAGAAGAGTATGTTGATTCTAATGGGAATCTAAAAACTCGTGATGTTAACGAAACATTACGGGCCGTTATAAGACAACCTGGTCCTTATTATGCCAATAAAGTATCTTTAGTGTATGGTAATCATGCAGCACCTAACCTAACATTCCATAGGAAGCCACCGGAAAAAGGATTCTTTAATTTCGGTGGCGCTAAGAGTAAGATAGCAAAAGGTATTGCTAGTCTTAGACAGAAGAGTCAGGATTCATTGGAGAATGGTGGAGGCTTCCAAGCTTTAGCCAATGAAGAGTTTGATGCACAATTTAATGCATTAGATCGCAACAATGAGGTTGAGTACAACTATAAGGATATTTTTGAAAACTCTCCATATGGAGATGATTTTATATTTAATAAAGAGTGTAAAATTAATGAGATTAAAGCTGACAATTCTCAAAATTGGGACTTTGATACATCACCATCTCAGTATTATGATTTTTCATTCCAAAAGATTAAAGAGAAGTTCATTAATTACAACTGCAGTTACTTTGAACACATGTATTTCTCATTCCTACCAATTTTAGCGATTCCTGTGTATCAACAAATGGCTTCTAATGATTATATTTATGGCAAGTCTTATAATTTCAAATATAATGATTACATTACAGAAATGCTAGCAAATAAAATGGGACTTAATTTATTTGTTCCTCCTGATGCGGCTCAGCAGAATAATGTAAAAACAATTCTTAAGACTAGCCACCATAAAAATGAAGGTGACTCTGAGGTAATTAAGGTAGATGCCTATTCTTATAGGGCCATCGAACACGTAGATCAAGTACCTGTACGAGCTGGTAATGGTAGAACTTATTATGTTCCAGTCCGCTGGGACGAGTATGTTCCTGTTACAAAGCACGAATTTATAGAGGTTTCAGAAATTAAATCTGCTGGAGAGGATTTTAATCATATTAAAGGTCTAGATCAGTATCAAAAATCTGAAAATAATAGAGATAGATCTTTTGCATACGATCACTTTATGGCAGGTAAACTATATCGACAAAATCAGTCTCTCGACGATTTATTAAATACTATTTACAAAGAATTTGGAGGTACCCAAAATGGCTAACCAACTCGACGAAATGAATCCGGAAATTATGTCTGAAGGCAGAGATGTGCATGTTATCGCTAAGGTAATCCCTGTTGAAACTAGTGGCTTTGAAAAATTTCTTCCAACAATCCTTATGGCAGTTGGTGTTATCGGTATCGTTTTAGGCATAGTTATAGACAAGTATCTAGTATCTATTATTGGCGCCATTGTATTGATTTATCCATGGTGGCGATTAAAACAAATTAGCTCAGAGTTTAATATGATGGAACAAAGAATTCAAAATGCTGCATCCGAAATTGATAACTATATGGAGCAACGTGTTGTGATTCTTTCTAATGCGGCTAAACTTGTGGAAAAATCTATTGAAGTTGATAAGGATATCCTTGTAGACATTGCTAAGTATAGAAGTGGTAATTTTTCTGAAGAATCTAGAAGTGATGTGAATGCACAACTTAACAAGGCTACAAGAGCCCTCAACGTAGCTATAGAAAATTATCCTGAATTACAAAGCCAAGATACGATTCGTGATGCAATGCAACAAAATTCTTACTTACAAAAAGAAATTACTGCAGCTAGAACGTTGTATAATGATGCTGTAAATACTTGGAATAGAGAAATCTTTGAATTCCCATTTAAAAAGATTGTAGCTGCAAAAGAAGGTAGAACTACTAGAATTCCATTTATTGCAGATCAAGAAACTAAAGAAAAAGCTAAGGGCGTTTTCTTTTAAGGGATAGGCAATTGGACGTTAGTATATAAGCATACTATAAAATCTGACATTAGTATATAAGGGGATACTATGAAGTCTTATGAAAAAGGGATTAGCTTGTCTATCTGGACTTTGAGTTGGCCTATATTTATTGAAGTGTTCCTACAGCTGTTAGTAGGTAATATAGACCAAGTGATGATGAGTCACTACTCTCCTCAAGCGGTAGCAGCTGTGGCTAATGCCAATCAAATTTTAAATATATTTATTATGCTCATTATTGTTATGAGTACCGCTACAACGATTTTGATTGCCCAGTATTTAGGGGCTCGAAATCAGTCTAAGCTATCTGAGGTATGTACGGTCAGTTTGGTGTTGAACTTCTTATTTTCATCTGTTGCGGCCGTATTCTTTATCACCTGTCATGAATGGATTTTTACGTGGCTTGGTATTCCGCCAGAAACGATGAGCGATACGTCGATATATACGACCATTGTGGCCGCAGGATTACCGATTCAGGCTATGTATTATGCGCTGGTTGCCGTTTTTAGGGGCCATTCATTAACGCGTGTTACTATGTATATCGCGTTAGTTATGAATGTTATCCATATCACAACTAACTATGTATTAATATTTGGTCATGGTCCCATACCATAGGGGTATCAATTTCTACCTGGTTATCTAAGGTGGTAGGCCTCGTAATTATCGGCTATACCTTTAAGCAGTTACTTACTTTAGAGGTGAGCTTCAAATTTTTAAAACCATTCCCGTGGCATACGGTTAAGTCTTTACTAAATATCAGTGTTCCCTCTGGTGGTGAAACCTTAAGTTATCAGTTATCTCAGACAACGATTATGAAAATGGTCAACATCCTAGGGCTAGCTGTTATTAATACAAAGGTGTATGTATCGGTTATTGCCATGCTTTGCTATGTATATACCATAGCATTAGCAAATGCATCTCAAGTTATTGTGGGTTACCTGATGGGGGCTAAACGACAAGCTGAGGTGACAAATCGCGTATGGCATTCTATGTTGTTAGCCATTGCCATTAGTGTAGGACTGGCTACGTTCTTTTATATTACCAGTGATATTGTACTATCCGTATTTACTACGGATCCAGAAATTCTATCATTAGCACATAATGTATTACTAATTGAGATTTTCCTTGAGTTAGGTCGTGCCGTTAATATTGTTATGGTTAGCTGTTTACAAGCGGCAGGGGATATTAGAACACCGATGCTCGTAGGCATTTTTGGCATGTGGTTATGTGCTGTACCATTGTCCTATCTATTTGGAATTTACTGGGAATGGGGGCTCGTAGGCATTTGGATTGCCATGGCGGTAGATGAAATTTTACGAGGTTTATTATTTGTATATCGCTGGTATAGTGGGAAGTGGAAAAATAGACGCCTCATAGAGGCATAGTCTTATATTTACACGATTTCAATATACTTTTAGTCGTTTGTAGATATAGTTAGCCTTACATTGGAGAGTGTAAGGCTAATTATTTGTGAAAGTAGGTTTATATGAGCAAGACAGTAGGCATTATTGGCTTAGGTTTACTAGGTGGTTCGTTGGCGAAGGCTTTAAAGGCCTATACCGATTATGAGGTAGTAGGTTATGCGCGTCGCCAAGAGGTTTGTGATGCGGCCATTCAAGATGGGGTTGTAAAAGCTGCTTGGACTGAGGTAGAACCATTGATTGAAAATTCAGATATCGTTGTATTTTCATTGCCTCCAGATACAAATGCAAGACTATTTACAGAAATGGCATATCTTTTTAGACCAGGACAAGTGGTGACTGATGTATCTAGTGCAAAGGAAAACTTTGTACGAGCTGTATATGATTCTATTCCGAAAGGGACAATTTTTGTGTCTGTTCATCCTATGGCTGGCTCTGAAAAGGGTGGCTACGAAGTATCTCATAAAAACCTATTTAAAGGTATGGGTTGGATTGTACTAGAGGATAAGGCCTCTGATGTATATAGTGAAGAGGTTGCTCAAGAACTAGCTGAAATGGGACGCGCTGTAGGATCACGTATTGAATTCGTCGATATCTATGCTCACGATGCGTATTTAGCTATGGTGAGTCATATGCCACATTTATTGGCATCCATTTTAACTCAAGTTTCCGGTGGTGATGAACTAGGCGAGTTGCGCATGAAATTATCTGCAGGGGGCTTTAGAGATTGTACACGTGTTGCCGGTGGGTTACCATCTATGTGGCGTGAAATCATTTACGGTAATAGACACAATGTAATTGAAGGTCTTTCACAAATCGAATCCGAAATCAAACGGGTAAAAGAGATACTTTCACAAGAAGATGAAGGTCAAGCTTTAGAATCCTATCTTGAACGAGGAAGAGAAATCCGCGGTAAATTACCATATTTAACAGGACAAATAAAGAATAGCTAATGATAAATAATTATTAGCTAAGGCTATACATTGGTTAGCACTCATAGAGTACTAATAATGAATAATTAACATTCATTTGAGCTTGATGTATATTTATGTAGCTGAAGCAACGTGGTTTATGCAGTATAATGTATATACTAGAGTTCGTAAAGAATATACGTTTAACATATTATTTAGTTAAGGAGATACCATGAGTTTGTTACAAGAAACTTGTGACGCTATTAGAGGTCGCAGTCATGAAATTGAACAACATATAATC
>JAWERH010000178.1:0-2338 GCA_032482215.1 Veillonella sp.
TGAACCGAATTATGTTAAATTAAGTGATGCTAACTTAGTAGCAAAAACCGATGAGTTTAAACGTCGTTTGCAAAAAGGGGAAACGTTAGACGACATTTTGCCAGAAGCATTTGCTGTAGTTCGCGAAGCATCTAAACGTGTGTTAGGCATGCGTCATTTTGATGTGCAGTTGATCGGTGGTATTTGCCTTCATAGAGGTAATATCGCAGAAATGCGTACTGGCGAAGGTAAAACATTAGTTGCTACATTGCCAGTATATCTAAATGCATTGACAGGTAACGGCGTACATGTTGTTACAGTAAATGATTATTTGGCTACTCGCGATAGTGAACAAATGGGTCGTTTATATAACTTCTTAGGTCTTTCTACAGGTCTTATTGTGGCTAATCTCGATTATAACCAACGTAAAGAAGCATATGCATGTGATATTACATATGGTACAAATAATGAGTTTGGTTTTGACTATTTGCGCGATAACATGGTATCTGATGTATCTCAAATGGTACAACGTCCATTGAATTACGCAATTGTCGATGAAGTTGACTCTATTCTTATCGATGAAGCGAGAACTCCATTAATTATTTCTGGTCCTGGTCAACGTTCCACAGATAATTACTACAAGTTAGCTAAAATTGTTCCTCATCTTGTAAAAGATGAAGATTATACAATTGATGAAAAACAAAAGACTATTGCACCTACTGATTCTGGTATTGCTAAAGTCGAAAAAATGCTTGGTGTTGAAAACTTGTATGATGCAGAAAACATCGAGTTAAACCATCTACTTGGTGCATCTTTACGTGCTTATGCTATGATGCATCGCGATACTGATTACGTAGTTAAAGATGGTGAAGTTGTTATCGTCGATGAATTTACAGGTCGTTTGATGTTTGGTCGTCGTTATTCTGATGGCTTACATCAAGCTATCGAAGCTAAAGAAGGCTTGAAGGTTGAACGTGAAAGTCAAACATTGGCTTCTATTACATTCCAAAACTATTTCCGTATGTATAAAAAGCTTGCTGGTATGACTGGTACAGCTAAGACTGAGGAAAAAGAATTCATCGATATTTACGGTTTGGAAGTATTGCCTATTCCTCCAAATAAACCATTAGCCCGTGTAGATTTGCCAGATCAAATCTTTAAAACTAAGGCTGCTAAATATCGTGCCGTAGTACGTAATGCTGTAGAACGACATCAAACTGGTCAACCTATTTTGATTGGTACTACATCTATTACACAATCTGAAGAGCTTTCAGATATGTTATTACGTGCAGGCGTACCACATAAAGTATTGAATGCTAAACATCATGAAAAAGAAGCTGAAATTGTTGCCAATGCTGGTCAAATGGGCATGGTAACAATTGCTACAAACATGGCAGGTCGTGGTACTGATATTACATTAGGTGAAGGTGTACCTGAATTAGGTGGCTTGGCCATCTTAGGTACTGAACGTCATGAAAGTCGCCGTATCGATAATCAGTTGCGTGGTCGTGCTGGTCGTCAAGGTGACCCAGGCTCCTCTCAATTCTTCTTATCTTTAGAAGATGATTTGATGCGTATCTTTGGTGCTGACAATATTACAGGCATTATGGATAAACTTGGCATGGAAGAGGATGAACCTATTGAGCATTCTTTGATTACTAAATCTATTGAACGTGCTCAAAAGAAAGTAGAAGATCATAACTATAATATTCGTAAATATGTACTCGAGTATGATGATGTTATGAATCAACAACGTGAAGTATTATACGAACAACGTCGTCGTATTTTACGTAATGAGTCCTTACGTGACACAATCAATGAAATGATTGATAAACTTGTTACTGAATCTGTAGATGCTTATGCAGATGAGAAATTATATCCAGAAGAATGGGATTACGAAGGTCTCTACAAGCACTTGAGTCAATATTTCTTAACCGAAGATATTATGACTCCTCAAGATATGGAAGAATATAGTCGTCAAGAATTATTAGAACGCTTGCTTGAAATTGCTCATGCTGAGTATCAAGATCGCGTTGATATGCTTGGTGATGCTATGTTTGGCCAGCTTGAAAAGGCTATTATGTTGCGCGTTGTTGATAACAAATGGATGGAACATTTGGATAATATGGATATGTTGCGTGAAGGTATCGGTCTTCGTGCATATGGCCAAAAAAATCCATTGGTGGAATATAAATTTGAAGCCTTTGATATGTTCCAAAACATGATTGCTGCTATCCAAGATGAAACGATCATGGCGTTGTACAAAATTCGTGCACAATTGATTCAAGAAATTGAAGAACCAGTTGACCACTTAGAAGGTGCACAACCCCATCATGAAGATGTGTTGGAGCCACAAAAC
>JAWERH010000179.1:0-3713 GCA_032482215.1 Veillonella sp.
TTGAGAAATAGGAGGTGGCCTCATGGGTTATATTTCGGTGCGCAATGCACACAAGGAATTTATGAAAGATGGGGAACCACTCACCATTCTTGAAGATATCAACTTAGACATTGAAAAGGGCGAGTTTATTTGCCTCTTAGGCCCTTCTGGTTCCGGTAAAAGTACGCTATTAAACGCTATGGCGGGCTTTGAGCTCGTTACATCTGGTTCAATCACTATCGATGGTGAAGAGGTAAAAGCGCCTCAACTCAGATATGTAACGGTATTTCAAAACTATGGCTTGTTGCCGTGGCGTACGGTGGAAAGCAATATTGAGTTAGGCCTTGAAAGTAAAAAGGTGCCTAAAGAAGAGCGTCCCGCTATCATCGATAAATACGTTAAAATGGTAGGCCTTGATCATGCTCGCAATCGCTATCCTGCAGAACTATCTGGGGGCATGCAACAACGTGTATCCATTGCCCGTGCACTAGCGGTGGATCCAGATATTATCTTCATGGACGAACCACTAGGCGCCCTTGATGCGTTGACCCGTATCAACTTGCAAGACGAAATCTCTCGTATCTGCCGTGAAGAAGGCAAGACAGTTGTATTTGTTACGCACGATATTGAAGAAGCCGTAGTTCTTGCAGACCGCGTTGTAGTACTATCTGCAAATCCAGGTCGTGTACAAACTATCATCCCTGTGAACATCATCGACAGAACAGACCGTACATCGGCTAACTTTGTTAATATTCGTAACCACATCTTCGAACAATTCCAATTGGCAAAAGAAGACAAAATCGAGTTCTATATTTAGTTTTATATATCAGTTATATACATCTCAAAAGAAACACCCAAGAACTTTTCTGCTTGGGTGTTTTATAATGGACAAAATCCTAAAATAATGTATACTATAAGTAGCTAAAGATTGTAAGTGCTCCACTGAGTGCACAAAAGAAACCATCTAGGGACTGCGACATACCTAGATGGTTTCTTTAATTATAATAGACAAAATCCTAAAATAATGTATACTATAAGTAGCTGAAGGATTGTAAGAATTCACTGTAAGCACAAAAAAACTCCCTCAAGAACGGCGAAATACTTGAGGGAGTTTTTTATTGCTTATGATCGTCTAAGCTAACGGGGTTAATCACCATGAAACTTCCTATCTAACCACTTGCAAATGAGATAGCTGGTCACATTTACCACGATAGGAATTAGAAGGATTATAAGAATATCTTTCACTGTTGCACCTCCTTTCTGTACCTGATTCCCCAGAATGGAGTGGTGACATCTTGATTGTAGTACATATAACTATATATTTCTTATGCAATTCGTGTAATTATCATGTATAGTAGATATATATCGGTAATAACGTATGAAATTTAAATTGGAGGCTGTATGTCTTTATTTGAGTTAGAGAAGACCTTGTCTTTTGATAAATATATAGCGTCCTTTGATGCAGAGCGTGTAGAGAAGGTGCGCGGTTTTGTAGATTGGCTCTCTCAGTATTCGGGGAGTCTTGTTCATAATCCGTGGGGTGAGGTTAATCCTGATTTAGAGATTGTCGCAGAGGGCTTTGATGCGGCACATGTGCGCCGAGATAATTTGGTCGCTTATTTATTGCCGCGCTTAGGTCGAGCTAAGGTCTTTGTGGTGGCTGAGGCAGTAGGATACCAAGGAGGCCGCTTTTCAGGGATTGCCATTACTTGTGAAAGAATGCTACTAGATAAGCACAAGACCATTCGTGCGAAGGATGTCACGACTATTCAGTTGGAACGTACTAGTTCACCTACTAGCTCTTTGTTAAAAGGAACACAGCAAAAGGATGGTTTTAATGAACCTACTGACACTGTGGTGTGGAGTGCTATTATTGAAAAGGGCATCAATCCTTATGATACATTGTTGTGGAACATATTTCCCTTCCACCCACATAAGGAAGGAAATCCACTGACGAATCGCACACCTACGGATAGAGAACAACAAGTAGGTTGGGAGTATACAAAACGCTTGTTAGATCTACATATAGAATTAGGCGGTGCAGAGCCTCTTGTGCTCGCCGTAGGGCAAAAGTCTGCTGATACGATGGGCAAATTTGGTCTATCTGCCATTGGGTTGCGCCATCCTGCAAACGGCGGAGCTAATCTCTATCGACAAGGATTTGCTGAGGCGGTAGATACCTATTTAAAATAATAGGTGATTGAGATTATTAAAATAATAGGTGATTGAGATTATTAAAATAATAAGTGATTTAGATAATTAAAATAATAAAAGATTGAGAGTTTCGGAGAGAAGTTTATGAAACGGTATTGTGATGCTTGCCGTCATTATTGTGATGAGGCGGCTATGTTTAAGGCGATGTAATCTATCCTTTCGCCCATTACCAAATGAGTTATAAGGATACATTCCTCTATGTAATGGGGAAAAAGTTCATGGATACGGATGGACGTGCCTCTCGTAGAGAGTTTTTCCAGTTTCTATTGTTGTGGCATATTGCTATTGTCGGCTTGCTAGCAGTATTTTATGGCTTAACAGCCATATTCCATACAGGTCCATATCTAATCGGGTTAGCAGGTCTTATCGTTGCCATACTCAGTTTAGTTTCCTTGATGCCTTTGGCTGCTTTATCTGTACGACGACTTCATGATACCGGTAAAAGCAGTGCTACCTTGTTGTTGTTTCTTATTCCCTTTGTAGGGCCTTTGATCCTGTTAGGTCTATTATGCTTAAAAGGGCAAGCTCAAGACAATCAATATGGTAGTGCGTTACAGCATCTTGTTATAGACAAGCGCTTGGCATCTATTATGAAGGTATCTCCTACGAGTAGTGCTTTAACTACGCGTGTTCTGGTGGGATTACTTGTTGTAGTAATCTGTGTATTTGGCACATCTTTACGTGCGATGGGGCCAGCTAATGAGGTATTCCCTGACGGATGGTTTACAAATTCCATCGTTGGTGCAGGTAGTGTGGAAGCATCGCGCGCTTCTGTACAGAATTATTTTGATGCCGTAAATAACAAGGACTATGACAAGGCTTTCACCTATATCATTAGCCAAGCTAGTACAAATCCAGTGGAGAAGCAAAAATGGCTAGAGTCCATGAAACAGGCGCCAAAGGTGGATGTAGTATCCCTAGGTATTACACGGGTGAGTCGCACAGGAGACTTGAAACGTATTGTTTTTGAGGCGAACCTACAAACCACCAAGGTTGGCGCTGGTGTTGTAGAATCCACGCCGATGAAGCGCTATATTTCTGTCATTGAAGAGAATGGTGCGTGGCGTATCGAAGGCTTTTACAAAACTATGCCAGATGATGATAAATAGAATATGATATATCTAAATAGCGTTAACATGGGGGCTACCCTCTTTTGTTAACGCTATTTTTATGTTACAATAGACATAATGTATGAAAGCGAGGCTTTCATCAAAATCGATCGGATTATATTGTAAAGATCATTAGATTGGAACGAAGAGAACGTACCCGTCGCGGCTGACATGTCTAATGATGGCAATATACTCATTTGCTATGGCAAATGGTCACAACAGCACTAGGAACGGCAAAAATTGATAGCGCATCTTTGCGCCTATTTGACGAGACGCTAGTATTTTAGCGCCTTTTTCTTTGTGTGGCCTCCGTAGCATAGATCAATTCAAGTGATAGGTGAGAAAAGAAACTATGTTAAATAAAATAATGAACAAAATTTTAGGAGGAACTGTGAATACAACAGATAATCA
>JAWERH010000180.1:0-2605 GCA_032482215.1 Veillonella sp.
TTAATTACTAATACAACATCTGACCAGAATGCTTTCATAGGCAAAAATAAAGCAGTCGTAAATATCGAAAACAGCGTTTTCGATAAAACTGGTAATACTACAAGCGATGACAACAGTAATTTCCGAGGTCAAAATGCGGTAATTCTTGGTATTGATGGCAGCCAAATCAACATTAAGGGTAGCAATATTACATCTAACTCCAATGGTTCCAATGCAGTCTTTGCTACCGGTGAAGGCTCTGTTATCAACGTAGAAAACACTAATATTCACACTAAAAGCGATTCCTCTCGTGGTCTAGATGCTACGTATAAAGGCACAGTAAATGGTAAAAATCTAACGATCACTACTGAAGGTGCTCACTCTGCTACCCTTGCTACTGACCGTGGCGAAGGTACGATTACTGCGGAAGCCGCTAAACTTATTACAGCTAACAATGTCAACGGCGTGTCCAACAAGAGTGAAATTGGGGTCGTAGAAGGTAAAAACTCTATTACCCTTACGAACTCTAATGTAACAGGCTACCACGATAATGGCTTTATGCTTTACCAAAGCTTCTCTGGTGATGCTGAAAGCGGTATTGCTCGTTTAAAGGCGGAAAATAACACACTCACAACTCATGGTACAGGTGCGTTCATCTATGTAAACAACACCACTGCTGAAGCAGACCTTACAGGCAACACAATCTTAATGCCAAATACTACGACACTTGTGAAAGCAGCGGCAGACTCCCGCTGGGGCAAAGACGGTGAAAACGGCGGACACCTCACACTCCGCGCATCTAACCAAGAACTTAGCGGTAACATCGTAGCCGACTCCATCAGCACCATCGCGCTAGACATGGCAAATGGATCTAGCCTCGTTGGCGCTATCAATACAGACAACACAGCTAAAGAAGTTACACTGAAACTCAGCAAAGACTCTACATGGACACTCACTGGCGACAGCTATGTAAAAACCTTAACTAACGAAGACACAACAAATAGTAACATTCACTTGAATGGATATAAACTAGTTGTAGCTGATAAATAATGGCAAAAGCACTACACTGAATTATTACAATTCAACGTAGTGTTTTCTTCTTTTTTATTCAAATCTCATAGCAGTTCAAATACAGATATCCTTTTTGATTTATCACACAAAAATAAGAGTATCAAAAGTTATGAAATAAACAGTCTATTAAGTAGCATCCATATATAGGATATAATTTTAATTCAACTACAGGCTTGTAGTTTTCATGTTTAATCTTATGTACCACAGTGCTTAAAGCTTCTAAATCATCTTTCCAGCTTTGAATATAACTTTGCTTTTCCTCTTCACTATCAAAGTCTTCAACCGCTTTTACGTCTTCGATACATTCTAGTAGTTCTGTTCGTTGTTTATCTACTTCACGGTGGAACAAGTCATGTTGATTCGTAGTCCAAAGACCAAAGTAATAAGGCCCCCCACTCAAATCACAGTCCTCTTCAGCTTTTTCACATTCCTCTAAGAATAGTTCGTATTCATCTAAAACATAATAGGCATTAAAGACTTCAAAATCATAAATCTCATCGTTACTTAAATAATATGCTACATCTGAGCCCAGCTTAATTTTCTTTAACCGATCAAGAGCTTGCTTTTTATTTCCTAAATACACATCACAATAAGCTATCCCCAGTAATAATCGCATTCTATTTGGGTATTTTAATAACAACTGCTCAAAAATTGTCTTTGCTTTCTCATATTTTTTAAGCTCAAACAAACACACTGCATAGCCATAGCTTATTTCATAATCATTAGATACACTTATTCCCTTTTCAAAGGCCTGTAAGCTTTTAGTTAACGCCTCTATCGATCCATTATCTTCGTAAGATGAGAAATGATATAATGCCAAACCTCTATAGGTCTCTATATAGGGAGAGTTGAGCTTTACAGCGACCGATAGATAATCATATTCTTTTATATGTCTCTCATCGTTATAATAAAAAGCTAGATTAGTGTAAACTCTTGCTTTATCCGTATCACCCAGTTCACCACTATACGTTTCGAGGAAATCTTCTAATAGTTGAATTGAGTTTTCATAATGCCGCAACACCTGTTCAACAGTTGCTAAAGCACATACCACATCTACATCAAGGGGATGCTCCTGCATCAAACCACGTAAGTAAGATCCAAAACGCTCTGCATATTGCATTAATACATTATAATCACTGAATATGGACACCTTATAAGCAGTTTCATATTCTGTTTTAAGATTTTCCCAATACTCTTTTATAACAAGCTTCATATTATACCTTTACTATCGAACATATTTTAGACTATATATTTATAATAACATAAGTTACTTCTTATATACGTATGTACCTATACTAACGCCGCTCATATAAATTCAAACTATACCAAAAGACTTGCTTTAGCCTCTAACTAATTCTAATTACATAAAAATAACCCTCTATTAGATATTCTAAAAATGAATAAAAATATCTAATAGAGGGTTATGTTACTTAAACAAAAATAAAACCTAACTATATTATGCTCCATCAATAGAAATCAACGCCGCATTTTTTGCATGTATCAATGTAGTATCAAATAACGGTATATCCGTATCATCCTGTTTAACAAGTAGTCC
>JAWERH010000181.1:0-2318 GCA_032482215.1 Veillonella sp.
TTTATTTTTCATTTTCTATTCATGATTATATCAAGGGAAAAGTCGCTTGTACAGTGGTTTTTATATAAAAATAGATAAATTATAATATGTTCATTTAATTTATTTTTTAAATTTTCATTTTATCTTCATTAAAAATACCTCATAATCGCTAAGATTATGAGGTATTTTTCACTCATCTGTATATTATTAACAATTTAATTTTTAAATGTCCTTCTCTTATACCTGATATAATAGACTAATTTTACCACTAGAATACCAATAACAACACCTACTGTGTCTATCAAAATATCAGAGAACTGAGAGCTACGACCTGGAGAGAATAATTGTATAAATTCATCAAGACAAGCTATCAACATTCCTAAACCTATCGTTTTTATTACTGTACCATATGTAATATATCGACGTAGAATTGCATATAAAACACTACCAAGAATTGTAAACTCTGTGAGATGTGCTAATTTTCGAACAATCCTATTCAAGATCCATATATTTCCATGAAAGCCTAATTCATTTGCTATAGGAACAAAAGTCTCTGCAAAAAGCAAACTAAATCCATCTGATGATCCACCATTCTGCATCGAATTATCCCATATAAAAAATACTATTAGCCCTAACAGGATATATAGTATCCAACGTTTCATAGTACTCTCCTAAACGCCACAATACATATACTCATATTAATCGCGGTCAAAAATGTCTCTTGTGTAAACTTTATCCTTCACATCTTCTAAACTCTTATCCCAACGGTTAGCTACTATGACATCACTAACACGTTTAAAGTCTTCAAAGTTACGAATCACAGGGGAATTAAAGAAGTCTTCTGCATCAAGAGTCGGTTCATAAACAACTACTGCAATCCCCTTAGCTTTAATTCGTTTCATTACACCTTGAATTGCAGATGCTCTAAAGTTATCAGAGTTCATTTTCATAGTCAAGCGATAGATGCCAACAATTTTTGGGTTCTTTCCTATAATAACATCTGCTATGTGATCCTTGCGAGTTCTATTAGCATCAACAATAGCAGAAATCAAATTTTGTGGAACATCATTATAGTTAGCTAATAATTGCTTAGTATCTTTTGGTAAGCAATAACCGCCATAACCAAAGGATGGATTATTATAGAAATCGCCTATACGAGGATCTAAACAAACACCATTAATAATCTGGCTTGTACTAAGACCACGAACTTCAGCATAAGAATCTAACTCATTAAAGTAAGCAACACGCAATGCTAAATAAGTATTAGCAAATAATTTAATAGCTTCTGCTTCCGTAGAATCCGTATACAATTGAGGCACATTTTCTTTGATGGCACCATCAGCTAATAGTTGCCCAAAGCAACGAGCTCTTTTAGAGTCTTCTCCTACCACAATACGAGAAGGATGTAAATTATCATATAAAGCTTTACCTTCACGTAAGAACTCTGGAGAGAAAATCAAGTTCTCCGTGTCGAATTCTTTACGCATTTGAGCTGTATACCCAACTGGTACTGTTGACTTGATAACCATAACAGCATCTGGATTGATATCTAATACTGTTTTGATAACTTGCTCTACAGAAGATGTGTCAAAGAAATTCTTCTGAGGGTCGTAATTAGTAGGGGTTGAAATAATAACATAATCAGCACCTGTAAAAGCCTCTACAGGATCCAAGGTAGCTTTAAAGTTTAATTTTTTAGTAGCCAAATACTCTTGCAATTCTGCATCTACAATAGGTGACTCTTTGCGATTTAACATTTCTACCTTTTCAGGAATAATATCGAGGGCTACTACTTCATTATGTTGTGCTAATAAAACACCATTTGAAAGACCTACATAGCCGGTCCCAGCAATTGCAATCTTCATTTATTTGCCCTCCGTCATATAAAACTCTTTATACCATATAGCAAATTTCCGTAACCCTTCGCGTAAAGATGTATTCGGCTTGAATCCAAAATCTTCTTCTAGAGCACTTGTATCTGCATACGTGACAGGTACATCACCAGGTTGCATTGCCACTAATTCTTTATGGTTTTCAAAATTGTAATCTTCTGGTAATACACCAGCAGAAACCAATTCCTCTGAAAGAATACGTACAAAATCGAGGAGATTTTCAGGATGACTATTACCAATGTTATAAATAGCATATGGTGGTACTGGCAATCCATCAGCTCCGTTACGACGCTCTGGTGCTGCACACATAACCTTAGATACGCCTTCTACAATATCATCGATATAGGTAAAGTCACGTTTACAATTACCATAGTTAAAGATTTTTATGGTACCGCCACTACGCAATGTATTAGTAAAACCAAAGTATGCCATATCAGGACGCCCTGC
>JAWERH010000182.1:0-2304 GCA_032482215.1 Veillonella sp.
TTTTGTCTTCCCTGCTGCTTCACGAGCATCAAGAGATGCTAATAAAGCGGCACGCATTTCTTGTACGTCGATGATAGTTTCAATGATAATGAAATCTACACCACCTTCAATCAATGCATCTGCTTGTTCACGGTACGTGTCATAAATAGAGTCAAAGCTCATGTTGCCCAATGGTTGTAAGAAACGACCTGTAGGACCCATAGAACCAGCTACACGAGCAGATGGTTTAACCTCTGCAATAGCCTCTTTTGCTACCTTTACAGCGGCAATATTAATTTCTCTTACGCGATCTTGTAAGTCGTAATCTTCTAATTTAAGACCACAAGCACCGAATGTATTTGTAGTGATAACATCACTGCCGTGTTGTAAGTATTGAGCGTGAATATTCTTTACTACTTCTGGTTTTTCTACGTTAAATAATTCTGGACAATAGCCCTCTTCTAAGCCTGCAGCTTGAAGCATTGTGCCCATAGCACCGTCAAATATATACATAAAAATCTTCCTTTATCATCCTAAAATTTACAATGTTTCACGTGAAACATTATTCTGTTGGTTGGCCTTTCATAGTGATACCAGAGGCTTCAGCTGTTGTTTTGTTACAGCCCTCCTCGCCTTCGTTATTAGACGTTACAGTCGCCTTTTCTGGTAGTTTACGAGATGCACAATCCTTTTGGGAACAAGATGTGCAACCACGTTTTGTTTTGATGTCTTCGTTAGCTGGCATCAAACCAATGATAGCTGTTACAGACTTACGTGGGAACAATAAATAGTTCTCTGTTACTTGTAAGCCAATCATCTCTGTTTTGATGATTTTAGCTAGTTGTGGCTGAATTTCTAATGGCCAGTTACCATAGCCAGGGCTAAAGCGCCATGTTGGTTTATAGCCTTGTTTTTTTGCAATTGTATTGATAACTTCATTTACTTGATCTGCTACTTGTTCTACTGCTGTTGTAGCCGCTGCATCAAGTAACAAACCTACAGTGTAGTTACCTTGTTTGAATAACTGTTCACTGCGGATTTCTACATCTTCACCTACTGTTACGCCTAATACATAGACTTTTGTAGACTTTTCTAGATGTTTTTCGATGATGGAACCTTCAATTTTAAGCGGTGGATTGCTCAAAATTGTCTTTGTTTCAGCATCATAATCATATTCTTGATATACACCTTTAGGTGTAGCTAATAACTGTATTTCTTTACATGCTTCATCTACGTAATTTTGAGGAAAATCCTCTGCATGACGAAGTCCTGCGTATCGTTTTACTTCTGCTTTATCGATGGCAGGAAGCATTCCGTTATAAATAGGCATGGAAACGCCTCCTTTTCAAAATAAAAAGCTCTGCGTATCCGTAGAGCGTGTACTTAATCATTAGTATATTGTTTATAGATTAGATTAATCTCAAGATTTATCTATTTTTACGCCTATAAATATAATTACTATCTATTTAATAGTATATAGATATCCATAATGCCTGTCAAAGCATATAGGGCCTGTATTCTCATATAATTTAATAGTGTATTGATATAACTTGAAGCTATATCAAATTGTATTTTAATCCTAAAAGTTATTAATGATAATGTTATAGAGACTTTGTGCTGTTATATTTACTTAATAATCTTACTACTTTATATTAAATTGTTTCACGTGAAACAATTTAATCGTTTTGTTTGTAAATTTTACTCAGTATATTAAATTGTGTCTTGGTGTTGATTTTTAATTATTAGTTGAAATGTGTAATTAAATTTTGCAATCAGTTGTTTTGCTAGCTTAGATATTTTATTGGCTTACTTAATTTAATAAGTTTAATTACATTTTTTAGTTATTTTTAAAGCAAAATATGCGTGAAAAAATTTTGTGTAATTTTAATTAGTTGGGATATATTTATATACCAAGCTTAATTTTTTAACATAATTTTTTTTGCTAGAATTATATACGGAGCAAGTTGTTAATTTTTGATTATACATAAATGTTTCACGTGAAACATTTATGTATATATTTAACTCAAAATCGTTTTAAAAAATTAAAAGTAAATTGTTTCACGTGAAACAATTAGGATTTTTATTAAGAATTTTGAGAATACAAAATGAGGTTAAATTATATTATTTGCTAATATAATTTATATTGTTTGCTAATATTTAATTATGTATATTATTAAATGATGTGTTTAATAGATAAAATTATAGATGTTTTTCGAGAATTTGATTTGTAATTACCGTAATTATCGTTGTTTTATGTTATAATTAAAAAGAAATATTTTGAACGAACATGTGAGGTGAATTAAGTGGGCAAAGTTATAGCTATTA
>JAWERH010000183.1:0-2804 GCA_032482215.1 Veillonella sp.
ATGAGTACTTCAATAGTATGTTCGTTTTCTCGTACGATAGCGATGTTGTCAGAAGTTTCCACAAGATTTGGGATAGATTTGCTTACAGAATGAACACCATCTTGTGCAAGATAGATGTAAGTAATAAGAGCTTCTGTTGTGTCATCTGCATATACTACATCAGGAGTAGCGACATCTTCTACAACAAATTTAAGACCTGGATCTTGGATACCATATTCATGGAGATATTGCTTTTCTTGGTAGGCAATTAATGTTTTAATGGCCGCTACATCTTCAGCGCGTACGGATAATACAGCAACTGCTTTAGAAGGAATGGCATTATGTTTTACGCCACCTTCAAAGGATGCTAAGCATACAGGATATTGTTGTTGAATATCATAGAGTACACGTGTTAATACTTGGTTAGCATTAGCTCGTTGTTCGTTGATTTCGATGCCGGAGTGGCCACCTTTAAGGCCTGTTACGGTAAAAGATAAGCCTGCATCATAACCAGGTTGGTTGTTTTCGCGCAATAATGGAATGTTTACGTGAACATGACAACCGCCAGCACAGCTAACAGTGAAGTCGTGTTCTACCTCTGTATCGAGATTGAGTAGGTAATCGCCACTTACTTGGCCTTCTTTAATGGCGAAAGCGCCATCCATGCCAGTTTCTTCATTGGTAGTGAACAATAATTGCATAGGTCCATGTTGTTGACTATCATCTTCGAGGATAGCAAGCATCATCGCACCACCCATACCGTTGTCCGCACCTAGTGTAGTGTGGTCTGCGTGCATCCATTCACCTTCGATGATGTTTGCAATAGGATCCTTGGAGAAGTCATGATTGGAGTCATGATCTCGTACACAAACCATATCGATATGGCCTTGTAAGATGATAGAAGGTCGGTTTTCATAACCTGGAGACGCTGGCTTTTTGATGACTACATTAAATTGATCGTCTTGATGAACCTCAAGCCCCAAGTTTTTAGCGAAGTTTACGATATAATCGCTGATGCCTTTTTCGTTTCCTGATTCACGAGGAATTTGGCTCATTTCTTTAAATATTTCTAATACGCGTTTTGCTTGAACGATTGATTCCATAATGGTTCCTTTCATTCTCATGTAAATAATAGATATATATGTTGATTGATTATACGGAATACTTAGTGTTTTTATTAGTATCTGAATTTGTAATACTAATAAAAGAATTTATTCCAGTGATAACTTTCACAGACATATATATGGAATATATAAATAGTTAGTATATATATAGTTATATCACAAGAATGATTATTAGGATAGTTTATGAAAACTGTAGTATATGTATGTACTAGCTATATAGGAATAATAATGTATAATGAGGATATACGATTAACGATTAATTAAATCCATTAGATTTTAGAAGGTTGGTGAACCGATGCAACACGACAGTCGCAATATTAGTATGCTTATGGATTTTTATGAGATGACCATGGCACACGGCTATTTTACACAACATGAAAATACAGATCGCGTCGCTTTTGATGTGTTCTTTAGACGCAATCCAGATAAGGGTGGCTTCGCTATTTTTGGTGGTCTTGAACAAATCGTTGAGTACATTTTAAATCTACACTTTGATGAAAGTGATATCGATTTTTTACGGAATCAAGGGATCTTTAGTGAGGAATTTCTAAACTATCTTAAAGATTTTTCCTTTACTGGTGATGTATATGCGTTCCCAGAAGGTTCTATTATTTATCCAAATGAACCAGTTATAACCATCGTGGCCCCTCTCATAGACGCACAAATCGTAGAAACTGCAGTGCTAACTATGATGAACCATCAGTCCCTTATCGCTACAAAGGCTAATCGCATCGTTCGTGCTGCGGATGGGCGTGTAGTAGCCGACTTTGGAGCTCGTCGAGCTCATAATGTGGATGCCGCTGTATATGGTGCGAGAGCAGCCTACATTGGTGGGGTACAGTCTACGGCAACTGTTTTAGCGGGACAACAATTTGGTATTCCTGTGAGTGGTACCATGGCTCATAGTTGGGTTATGTATCATGAATCTGAATACGAAGCTTTCAAAGCTTACGCTGAAGTGTATCCGGATGGGGCTGTATTCCTTGTTGATACCTATGATGTATTAAACTCTGGGGTTCCTAATGCTATTAAAGTAGCTAAAGAGGTATTGGAACCTATGGGAAAACGCTTAAAAGGTATCCGCCTGTACTTAGCTAAAAAAGCGCGCCGTATGCTCGATAAAGCAGGATTAGAAGATTGTAAAATTATGGCTTCTAATAGTCTTGATGAATATACGATAACCTCTTTGTTGGGACAAGGTGGTCCCATTGATATCTTTGGTGTAGGTGAAAGACTGATTACCTCTAAGAGTGACCCTGTATTTGGCGCCGTATACAAGATTGCTGGTGTTGAAAAGAATGGTGTGTGGGAGCCTCGCATCAAGATTTCTGAATCTGTTGAAAAGATTACGAACCGATAAAGGGCGTGCCATTGCAGATTTATTAACATTGTTAGAAGAGGTGCCAGATACGACAGAACCATATCGTTATATCGATCCAGAACAACCGTGGCGTGAATTGTACTTTGAAAATTGCACCTTTAAAGAGATGAAACAACTCATTATTAAAGATGGCAAGCTTATCGTAACATTACCGACACTAGAAGAGCTTCGTCAATACGTTAAAGACCAATTAGACCAAGAAATTTGGTTAGAAGAACAGCGCTTTGAAAATCCACATCGCCATTACCTTGATATGAGTCCAGGATACTATCAAATGAAAATGGATTTATTAAATCGTATTTTCCGGAAGAAATAGGAGG
>JAWERH010000183.1:2843-6419 GCA_032482215.1 Veillonella sp.
TGTAAAGAAGCCCTTGGGGCAGAACGCGTAGTAGGTGTTCTTATGCCGAATGGAATTCAGTCTGATATCGATGATGCCAAGGCTGTAGTGGCACATTTGGGGATTCCACATATCATAGTGAATATTGGAGCTGCCTATGAAGCTTTGACGAACGCTATCATTCAAGGTGAAGGTTATAAAGCAGTTACTGGTAGAACTGATATATCCAAGGATGCAGGAATTAATACACCACCGCGTCTTCGCATGACAACGCTATATGCAGTAGGACAAAATTTGCCAAATGGCGCACGCGTAGCTAATACATGTAATGGATCTGAAGATTATGTAGGGTATTCTACAAAATATGGCGATAGTGCTGGAGATTTTAGTCCTCTTGCCAATCTTGTCGTAGAAGAGGTGCGCCAAATAGGTCGATTACTTGATATTCCAAAATATCTTGTAGATAAGACGCCTAGTGATGGACTCAGCGGTCTATCTGATGAGGATAAATTAGGATTTACCTATGCTGTATTAGATCGATATATTAGAACTGGAGAGATAGAAAATCCTGAAATGAAAGAACGTATTGATTATTTAAATCGTATTAATAAGCATAAATTAGAATTGATGCCGTCCTTTCACCCACAATGTTGAGAGAGGACTTGTTTTAGCTAGTCTAATTCATGCTAATGTTGATTAACAAAAGATTTACTATTTCTTATGTATTTTATGATGGAGGTAATATGGAGACAAAAATTGCGTTGATTGGTACGGGTGGTACAATTGCTGGACAAGGCGCATCCGATACAGATTTGACGGGATATACTGCAGGTGTACTAGGCCTCGATGAAATTTTAGATTCCGTACCTGGCACAGAACCATATGGTCCATATACATATACTCAGTTTAGTAATATTGAAAGTTCCGATATTACTGTCCGGCATTGGTTGGATTTATCTAAGTTAGTACAAGAATTAGTAAATCAAGAGGATATAGGCGGTGTTGTTATTACTCATGGAACAGATAGCATGGAGGAGACAGCTTATTTTCTTAATCTTACTGTTCATACGGATAAACCTATCGTTATTACTGGCTCGATGAGACCTGCTGGGGCAATTAGTGCAGATGGTCCTATTAATTTATTACAAGCGATTCAAGTGGCAAGAACACCTGCATCTGTAGGTAAAGGTGTTCTTGTTGTTCTAAATGGCTATGTTGATGGGGCGCGTGATGTGTCCAAACGGAATACAACTAATGTGGCTACCTTTGACAGTCCATTAGTAGGGCATCTTGGTATTGTCCAGGATGGTGTAGCTCATTATTATAAAGCCTCTACTCGTCGTCATACGAAAGAATCCATTTTTGATGTACATGACCTTAAGGAATTGCCTCGTGTAGTTATTTTGACTTGCTATGGCGGTATGGATGACATGGTGCCAATGAGTGTAGTTGCCACTAATCCTGATGGGCTCATCTTGACTGGATTGGGTCATGGTACAATTCCTCAAAATGTACGTCAAATAACACAAAATACAGCATTCCCAACTGTACGTGCTTCTCGTACAGGGTGTGGCATGGTATCAGCTGTACCACAAGATGCACTAGCAGGCTATCTCGTAAGTGATACATTGAGTCCACAAAAAGCTCGTATTTTATTGATGCTGGGTCTTACAAAAACTAAAAATCTTAAAAAGTTACAACAGTTCTTCTATGAATATTAATTAGAAAATAAAAAAGATTTGAGAAAAATTCTCAAATCTTAATTTGATATTCATTTTCAAGTATTATACTATGTGTAACAGTTTTATATACAATGAACCGCACATCACGATCGCTTAGGATGTGCGGTTTTTTATTTCGCCTAGAATGCGTATTTTTTATTCGGCGCCAATAGCATTTTCTAAGGCTCGTTGTATACCTACATAAACCGCTTTAGCCAATGTGTCTCCAAATAGGGAGAAGGAGCCAGCGTCCGTTAACACATCACCATTTGTATCTATGGTGAGAATGATACCGTCTGTGGATGTTCCTGTAGCAGAAGTCTTGCGTTCTTTTGTGATGGCATCAGGAATATCTTCGTTGATAAATGGATAGAGGCGTACACTTTCAACACCCCAATCTTGAATGGCTGCGGTTTTAGCCTCCGTAATTGTCATGATGGCTTTCACCATGGCACTATCTGTTAATGCCTTGTTTGTAAAGACAAGAATATTAATGGTACCAGGTACTATGAAATTACCATCTCGCTCCTCGTAGCAATAGCCTGTTCCTGCACGATGGGCATCGTATCGTGTTCTTCAACCTTAGCGTACGCGTGAAGGTTCATTGTAGCAGACGTAAGAAGCGCTGTACTAAAATGAACAGGTGTATCGATGTGTTCAAACTCTTGTGCTAAATAATTTGCTACAGAGCCGCCAGGCAAATCTTTTTCTGTTTCAATTTGATACGTCAGTTGCTGATTTCGTACGGCCAAAGTATGGTGATATCCGCCATTGAGTTGACCACTAGATAAGGAATAATGGATGTCATCAAAGTGTACTGTAACGGAATTTAACTCTTTTGTTACATGACCTCCTGTTGCAAGCTCTTGTGGTGCTTCATATGGATTGTTAAACATGTAAGTCTCCCTAGATTTAGATTGTTATATATATAATATAAGGATATAATAGTTTTACTAAATTATTGTAAAATACATATGTTAGATTATAACAGTATGAGTGATCTTTTAAATAGGGCTTCTGAATTACTGTTTAAAGATGCTAATGTATTGATTCAATTTCGAGATTGGTTCTTTTCTCAAGCGGGCAATATATTATTAGCTCTTATTATATTTTGGGTAGGTCGTTATGCTATTAAATGGGTGAAAACCTTTGCTGTCCGTATTATGACAAAGGCCTCTTATGACTCTGCTGCGATGAGCTTTATTACGCAGATCATCAATTATGCATTGCTAGTAGGTCTAATATTGATTTGCTTAAATCAAATTGGTGTTCCTACTACATCCTTTGTAGCAGCCTTTGGTGCCTTTGGTTTAGGTATTGGTTTGGCCTTACAAAACAACTTATCTAACTTGGCATCAGGCTTATTAATTCTTATATTTAAGCCTTTTAGAGCAGGTCATGTTATTCAAGTTGGAGATACTGTAGGTAGTGTTAAGTCTATTCAATTTATGTATACTATTATCACTACTAAAGATCAAAAAAATGTGTATATACCAAACTCTATCCTTACCTCCCAAGCCATAACTAATATTGCTTATACCCACGAAAGGGTTATCCCGTTCGTCTTTGATATTGGTTATAACAATAATCATCATGAAGCAATTAAAATCTTAAAAAATATTTTTGCTGCTGATAAACGTGTACTCAATCCTAAAAACATGGAAATTGGTATTTCTGAATTTGGCGATAACTCTGTACGCATTGCTGCCTATGCACGCGTTAAGTCGAAAGACTTCTTAGATGTGCAATATGGAATTATGTCTGATGTAAAAGATGCGTTCGATAAATATGGTATCGACATTCCATATCCTCAACGTGTTGTATATCTTCAAAATGTAGATAACTCTACTGGTGAAATTAAGGGAACTAAGAAAAA
>JAWERH010000184.1:0-2249 GCA_032482215.1 Veillonella sp.
CTTCTTGGTTTTTATAAATCGTATACAGGCCAGATACGCGTTCAAAGGAGCGTGGTGTAGCATCAATATCATCTTCATGTCGTTGATTTAAATACTCTGGATAGGAAGAAATGAATTCGATAACTTTTTCCTCAATACCAGCACTTATAGCCCAGTCAATCCATTGCATATAATCAGCATTCATATAGAGCCATACAAAGCGGTTTTGTTGTGCCGGGTCCATGTCGATAGTTTGGTAGTCAAAAGAATCCTCAGGGTTCATAGCGGCGATGATACGCACTTGATCACTTAAAGAGAAGCCATTGATTTCACGATTCAAAATAAGATTCATTAACTCCTGTTGTACTGCATGTTCAGCACGGTTAATTTCATCGATAAATAGTAATACTTGACGACCTTTATCCACAGCTTGAGCCACATGTTCCAACGTATGATGTACAGCATACACTGTAGTCTTTACAGAATGTGTGTTACCACGACCATCTGTATGTGTTACAGATTCTACAGTTGGTAAACCACCAATTTCACCTTCTTTTAAAAGATTTCCATCAATGGTTACCAATTCCCAGTCATGCACAGTAGCTACGCGTGCCGCAAGAGATGTTTTACCAATGCCCGTTTCACCAACGAGCAAAGGCACTTGATTAGCAGCAAGCACTAATTCTACACTTGCCATTGTATCTATAAAGTTCATTGTGTCTCCATTTCTAATACTTCAAATATTCACTGACTGCAATTTTCTTAACAGCTCTAGTTCCATAAGCGTCTATAAGTGACAATAAGTCGATATGCCATTTAGATTGACGACCACCGATAGCTTGGTTGTTAATCAATTCACGAATATAGTCTTCATCAGCTGTATCACTAGAGATGGCGCTAATGATGATCGATTTAATTTCGTCCACAGTGACACCTAAATTATTTGGTATATACCCTAGTGTGGCAGCACTTACACCAAATAGGTGCAATGCCAAATCCTTTGTAAGCTTTGTAATTTGCCGCATCGCTTGAGAATCTTGTTTAACTGCTGCTTCTAATACGGCTACGCTAGGCTCATCAATATAACGTAATGCCAAGTAATTCTCTTTAACCGCTTGCAATTGTACCGCTTCACTAGGCTCCTTAATATATTGCAAAGCATCGTAGTTGGACTTTACAGCTTCTAACTGCAGTGTTTCAGATGGATTTGCAATATAGCGAATAGCCCACCCAGATTGATCGAGTGCACATTGAACAACTGCATCAGATGGGTTGTCGATATATTCTAAAACAGCCCAATCTTTTTCCACCAAGGCCTGTAATAGTTCTTCTGTAGGATGTTCCACGAATTGTATGGCTCGTGGTGATTGTGAAAGCGCCGTTTCAATAACCTTTTCAGTAGGTTCTTTAATGTATTGCAACAACATACCATTTTGAGCTACGCAGGTAAGTTGCATTGCTTCTGTAGGGTTTGGAATATTCCGAATTCCATGGGGGTTATTGGTCAGCGCCGTTATGTATTGTTCTTCTGTCATACTAACCTTCATTTCTATCTAAAAAGGCCATACGAATACGTATGGCCTATACTGAATTCTATTTTTATTGTATCACATTTTTTCGATATAATTATATCTCTTTCGTATACTTACTACACCGTTAATGCATCTAAATCAGAATTATTCCCAATTACTAATAATTTATCATCTTCACCGAGAATAGTAATTGGGTTTGGTGGAACTTCTAAATCTTCACCGCGTCTTATGCCTACTGCATTAAGATTATATTTCTCACGCAAATTAGAATCCTTTAAGTTAGAACCCACCAAGAATGTTGGTACCTTAATTTCTATGAGACTAATATTTTTAGATAGTTGTAAATAATCCATCACATGGTCTCTAGTTAAAAACTGTACGAGGCGTAATGCCATATCGTATTCAGGGTAAATCACTTGATCTACACCTATTTTATGAAGCATTTTGCCTTGTATATTATTTTCAGCTTTGGCCACAATTTTAGGTGCATTTAATTCTTTAAGAAGCATAGCTGTCATTAAATTAGCTTGAAGATTTCCACCTATAGCCACAATAACCATATCAAACTGGCTTAGGGCCAATTCTTTGATTGCCTCTTCATCAGTTGTATCTGCAACTATAGCATGTGTTATAAATGGCGAAATTTTCTGTACAACTTCTGGATCAATATCTACACCTAATACCTCATGCTCCATGGAAGCTAACATCTTGGCAACAGTGCCACCAAATTGACCAAGA
>JAWERH010000185.1:0-2750 GCA_032482215.1 Veillonella sp.
CGACGAGCAAGAGCTGCATTTTTCATGATTGTGTTACGGTATTCATCTTGTGTTGTAGCACCGATAACAGTCATTTCACCACGGGACAAAGCAGGTTTCAAGATATCTGCTAAACCTTTAGAACCTTGACCATCACCTGTGGAACCAGCACCCAAGATTTGGTGGATTTCGTCGAAGAACAAGATAATGTTACCAGCAGCCTTAACCTCTTTGATAAGGTTTTGGATATTTTCTTCGAAGGAACCACGATATTGAGTACCAGCTTCCAAACCGGAAATATCGATAGAAATAATTTCTTTATTTTTAATAGCTGCAGGAACATCGCCATTGACGATAGCTTGTGCCAAGCCTTCTACTACTGCTGTTTTACCAACACCAGCATCACCTACGAGTACAGGATTGTTTTTAGTACGACGTGCTAAGATTTCTGCTGTTTCTTGGATTTCTTTATTACGACCAATAACAGGATCGAGTTTACCATCACGAGCTTGTTGCGTTAAGTTTGTACCTAACTTAGCAAGGATACCATCTTGTTTCATTTTACCTTGTTGTGCAGCTTGAGCAGCTTGCATTTCTTCATTAGAAGGTAAACGACCAGTTTGACGATAGAAAGCAAACTCTTCTGGAGTCACTTCACGACCATTAATTTTATAACGACGGTTTTCTGTGGAATAACCACCCATGTTACCCATCAATTGATTGAAGTCTGTTTAATTTCTTGCTTTATTTCTAGGTTTCTTCAACCTTATGTCATTATAATAATCTGATTAAGTCAAAAAGTCAATAGGTCAAAGATAAAATTTTTGACTTTTTTTGACTTTTTATTTGACTAATTTGATTTATACCGCAAGAGTATAGATAAATACTGAGTTTTCAGGAGATAATTAACTTTGAACTTTTAGGTTATTTATTATAAATCAGATTGTTTATATTGATTTATTCCCTATATAATAGATATAAAAGTCAAACATATAAGAAATACAAAAATCAAAAATACAGAAAAGGAGTTTAATCTATGACGCCAAAAGATCAGAAAATTGCCGACCACCAAATAAACCATGAATCCTCCATCATTACCAGTGATAGTAACAAAGATTTAAAAAAGAGGATACAAGACATCTCACAACAAGTATTAAAGCGTAATTAGAGACGAAAATCTTTTAGCGTCAGCTGTAAATACCCCATTTCAAACCTTTATGGGAAACGACTTATATCCATCACTCTATGATAAAGCAGCACAATTATGCTATGGTATCGCCAATAATCATCCTTTTATAGATGGGAACAAACGAACTGCACTTCATAGTATGTATGTGTATCTTATTATCAATGGTTATGATATTACTGCTTCACAACAAGACGTTGAAAATCTGATTATTAATGTTGCGGCTGGAAATATAACAAATACAGAACTAGCATATTGGTTAAAGGTAAATACGAAAGAAATAACTAGAAATTAACTCTATTGAGAGAATTTAGAGTTCCTATAAATTAATATATCTTCTAATATGTCTAATTGAAGTATATAAGAGACACTATCGTTACAACAAAAAAGGTGAATGGAATCTCCATTCACCTTTTTAAGTATAAATTTTAATGCTAATCATAAATATTTTAAGAGTTGAATTAGCATATGTCCCGCAAAATCTTGTTCATCTGAATCCAAGCTACGTTCACCAAATACTTTAAATCCGTTCCTAATATAGAACTCTATCAACTTCTCATTATTTTCACATTCTAAATAAATAAATTTACCACCAACTAAAGATTGAACATGTCGTAACATGTCTACAGCCATGGTTAATAATTCATCACCAGTAATAAGCTCTTCATATTTATAATTTTTCCCAAGTTGGCCTATAAGCGGCGCCGCGATATGGTACTGTTTCAAAACAGCATCATAAGTACCAAACTTATTAAACCTTCTTTTCATACTCTTACTAATTTCATTTCCCTTTGTTTTTACAACAAAAGATTTACTACCCGATACTGAAAAATATCCAGCAATCTTGTTTGCACCTTGATAAGAAGCCATTACTAGATAGGTTTTTGCGATTGCTGATTTCGAAAATTCAACAGCTTTATATTTTAAAAAACTTTCTATATCAGGATTGAGAGGACTCTCAAAGTCGTTTAATATTGTTCTAATTTGCTCCTCAGATTTAACTTGTAAAAGCAAATCCAGATTAACAACTTTAAATCCTATCATATAAAAATCTTGTCGATTTCGTCTTTTGTAGCCAAGGAATAAGATCTAGAAAATTCAACAGGAACACTTTTTTGCTTTTGCGCACTCTCTAACGCATGTAAAAGCTTACTACAATCTTTTTTCTTCTTAATAGTTACATTCTTTAAAAAACTTTTTGTAGCCATCTATGTACCGCCTCCTCCTATTCTTTATCTTTATTATATGGTCAAGCACATTAATTAGCAATATATTTATAGTAATAAAAACAAAAGCGAAGCCATGTTGAGACTTCGCTTAATTTCTTTGGTGATCCAGGAGGGATTCGAACCCCCGACCCACGGCTTAGAAGGCCGTTGCTCTATCCAACTGAGCTACTGAACCATGTGGATTACCTATATATGTAATTATCTATTATAGTATAAATTATGTACTATGTATCGTCAACTATGCTCTATTTTAGTTTACCCTAAAAAAGGCAAAAAAAAATGGAGCGGGTGAAGGGAATCGAACCCTCGCGACCAGCTTGGAAGGCTGGGGCTCTACCATTGAGCTACACCCGCAA
>JAWERH010000186.1:0-2846 GCA_032482215.1 Veillonella sp.
GGATTTTGATGATGAAGACGGTACTGTTGTATACCGTTCTTATATTAAATCCCCGTTGTGGGATATGCCGTTATTTGTCATTCTTGATAACAGTATTTATAGTGTTATTCGTTTAGTGTTGGGCCCTGAAAAGGTAACTGCACAAAACATGGCTGCCTTAAATGTGTTGATCAATCGAGATAATGCGACATACAAAAACTATAAACTTTATATTGATGAACAAGACTCCAGCCTATATTTGGACTGCGTATATATGTGTGGTGATGATGCGTTTGAACCTGCATTAATGTATGCATTAATGTCTTCTATTGTAGATTATGTACCTGAAGCTGTAGGTGAGTTGAAAGCTGCTTTTGAAAGTGGTACTCACTAATCAATAACAAATATAGATTAACTGGCATAATGTTCGGAAATTAAATAAAAGAGGGTATCCTATCTTTATAGATAGGATACCCTCTTTTTACTGTGTAGAAAACATATATGAATATTATAAAGTAAAGAGTTTACTGAAGGAATGGCTTTGTATAAAATGTGTAGATTTTTGTAATCAACCAATTTGAATAAAGTAGATATAATTGAATTCAATATTTTTGAATAGTTCGGAAAATAACGAATAATAAAAATAATTAATTAAATAATATTCGAAAATAATGTTGATTTTGTAAATGTTAGGTGTTACAATTTGTGTACAAGAAGGAGGTAGCACCGTGAACTATGCAAATCAACAAATTCAAAGCAAGTCTACGGAGGTTTTATTAGGAGGATCTATGAAGGTCGGTATTATTATGGGCAGCAAGTCTGACCTAGACACAATGAAAAAGGCATCTGCCGTACTTGATGAATTTAACATTCCTTATGAAATGGTTATTGCTTCAGCTCATCGTACACCTGAAGCTGTAAAGGATTTTGTTACACGACTTGAAGATGAAGGTGCCATCGCTTTTATAGCTGGTGCTGGTGCAGCGGCCCACTTACCAGGTGTAGTAGCTAGCTTCACTACATTGCCTGTTATCGGAATTCCTCTTAATGCAACAGCTTTAAAAGGTATCGATTCCTTGCTTGCTATTGTTCAAATGCCATCTGGTATGCCTGTAGCAACTATGGCTGTAGATGGTGCTAAAAATGCAGCACTTTTTGCAGTCCAAATTGGAGCAGCTTTCAACAAAGAATTGAAAGACCGATATGTACAGTATCGCAAAGATATGGCTGAAAAAGTATTAGCGGACAATGCTGAATTACAAGGTGCCATTAAACTATAATCGTTTGAAGCGTTTACATCATCATTTATACATCTTTGAATAGATAAGGGTAAAAGGAGACACATCATGGCTAACATCGACTTGGAAACATTAACATTATTGTATGAAGGTAAAGCAAAACAAGTATATCAAACAGATAACAAAGACGAGTACATTGTTCATTACAAAGATGATGCTACTGCATTTAACGGCGAGAAACATGATACCATCCTTGGCAAAGGCGTATTGAACAATAAAATCTCTTCCTTCTTCTTTGAATTATTGAAAAAAGAAGGCGTTCCAACTCATTTTGTTCGTCGCGAAGATGATCGTAACCAAACAGTACTTACATTGAATATCATTCCTTTAGAAGTTATCGTTCGTAACATTGCAGCTGGTTCTATGGCTAAACGCTTTGGTATTGAAGAAGGTACTCTTCTTAAACATCCAATTCTTGAATTCTGCTACAAAAATGATGAATTAGGTGACCCATTTGCTAATGAATCCCAAATCACAGCACTTGGCTGGGCTACTCAAGAACAACTTGATGTAATCTCTACTATCACGTTAAAAGTAAACGATATTTTGAAAAAATTCTTGGCTACTAAAAATGTAACCCTTGTAGATTTTAAATTAGAATTTGGTACACATAATGGTGAAGTATTATTAGGCGATGAAATCTCTCCTGATACATGCCGTTTCTGGGATGCTACAACAGGTGAAAAACTCGACAAAGACCGTTTCCGTCGAGATCTTGGCAATATTGAAGAAGCGTACAAGGAAATGTTATTCCGTCTTACTGGCGAACGCGCCTAAGGGGGCACAATGAACTACGATCCAGTTTTTGATAAATGGCATGAAGAGTGTGGTGTATTCGGTGTCTATGATAGAACCATTGATGTAGCACGCTATGTATATTGGGGACTATTTGCGCTCCAACACCGTGGACAAGAAAGCGCGGGCATTGCCGTTACCGATGGTCATGATGTAGAACTAAAAAAAGGTATGGGCTTGTTGACTGAGGCCATTAAAGAACTACCATCCTTACCAAGCCATATGGGGACTGGTCATGTGCGGTACTCTACAACAGGTTCCAATAATCCACGCAATATCCAACCCTTAGTAATTCATTACCAAGGTGGTCAAATTGCGGTAGCTCACAATGGTAATTTAACGAATGCCCTAGCCATTCGTAAACGTCTTGAAGCGGATGGATCTATTTTTCAAACGACAATGGATTCTGAGGTTATCGTAAACCTCATTGCTCGCTCTAAAGCTGAGACACAAGAGGAACGCATTGCCGATGCGGCACGTCAAATTGAAGGAGCCTTTTCTCTAGTTATTACTACAAACGACTCCTTAGTAGGTGTCCGTGATCCCCAAGGCTTTAGACCTCTTTGTTTAGGTAAAACGGCTAATGGCTATGTCCTTTCTAGTGAAAGTTGTGCTTTAGATGCTATAAAAGCTGAGTTTATTCGTCACATCGATCCAGGCGAAATGGTAATTATCGATGACTCTGGTGTACGTAGTGTTATCTATGCAGAACCAGAGAACATTGATAAAAAGCTTTGTGTTTTTGAATATATCTATTTTGCCCGTGGTGATAGC
>JAWERH010000187.1:0-2869 GCA_032482215.1 Veillonella sp.
AGAGTTACAAGATATGTTTGCTCCTAAAGGTCCAATTCAATAAAACTTTATAATATGTTGAAAAAATACAGGCTACTAGGTTTTTCCTATAGCCTGTTTTTCTATTCTATGAGAAAATAAAAGATAGAGTGATTAATAATAGGAGGTCACAATGAGTGCAATTGGCGTAATTGGTGGTACTGGCGTTTATGATCCATCCATCTTTGAAAATATTCATGAAGAATCCTTAATGACACCATATGGTGAAATAGATTATGTACAAGGTACATACCATGGGAAAATAGTAATCTTTGTTGCTCGTCACGGCAAAGATCATACAATTCCTCCACACAAAATTAATTATCGTGCTAATATTTGGGGCCTCAAAAAATTAGGCGTTACATTTATTATCTCCACGACAGCTGTAGGCTCCTTAAATGAAAACTTCAAGCCTGGTCATTTCGTTTTGACAGATCAATTCTTAGATTTTACGAAGAACCGCATCACTACATTCTATGAAGGTGGTGACCGTCCAGTAGCACATCTGGATGTTACAAATCCTTACTGCCCTGAATTACGTGATATTCTTCAAAAGGTAGGGACTGAACAAGGCCTAACAATTCATAATGGCGGTACCTATGTTTGTACAGAAGGTCCTCGTTTTGAAACACCAGCAGAAATTAAAATGTTCCACATGCTCGGTGGCGATACAGTAGGTATGACAAATGTACCGGAAGTAAACTTAGCTAATGAAGCAGAAATGGCATATGCTACTATTTCTATGATTACAAACTATGCTGCAGGTATTTCTGAATCTGCTTTGACACATGGTGAAGTGGTAGAAATGATGGGCGACATGGCTGCTCAACTTAAATCTCTTATTTTAGGTGCTATTGATGCAATTGATGTTGATGCTCGTTATGACGCGCATAATGGCATGCAAGAATATGGTGGTTTTAAACTATAATCCATTCATAACGAAACATAATAGTTCATCGAAGGAGAAGGTATGATTAATATTGAATGGCGTAAAGATACGTTAGTACTATTAGATCAAACTAAATTGCCTACTGAAATTACATACGTTCACTGTACAGATTGGCGCCAAGTAGCCGAAGCTATTAAAATGCTTCGCGTCCGTGGCGCACCTGCTATTGGTGTAGCTGCTAGTTATGGTCTTATTCTAGCTGCTATGGAAGCAGGCCGTTTGGAGGTTCCGTTTAGTGAACAACTTACAAGCTTATATGAATTTAGTGAGACCTTAAAGGAAACTCGTCCTACCGCAATCAACTTGGCTTGGGCTGTGGATCGTGTTATCTGTCTTGTAAAAAATCATGTTGAAAGTATGTCTTCTATGAGTGAAGTAGTCGATCTTATTACAAAAGAGGCTATTATAATTCATGAAGAAGATGTATCTTTGAATCGCCGTATGGCAGAAGCAGGGGCCACATTATTTGAAGGACAAAAGAATATTCGTATTCTTACTCATTGTAATGCTGGTGCACTAGCTACAGGCGGTTTAGGTACAGCACTCGGTGTTGTCCGTAAATTACATGAAAATGGTCAGTTGGAACGCGTGTATGCTGATGAAACACGACCATTATTACAAGGTGCTCGTCTTACTGCCTTTGAACTGCATGAGGATGGTATTCCTGTTACTCTTGAGACTGATAATATGGCGGCCTATGCGATGCAACATGGACTCATTGATGCCGTTATCGTCGGTGCTGACCGCATCACTACAAAAGGGGATGTAGCCAATAAAATTGGTACCTATGGTGTAGCAGTACTAGCTAAATTCCATAACATTCCATTCTATGTAGCAGCGCCATATAGCACATTTGATTTTACCCTTGAAAATGGTGCTGATATTCCTATTGAGATGCGCGACGATTATGAAGTAACATCTCTACATGGTGTTCAAACAGCGCCTAATGGTATTGATGTGCTTAATCCAGCCTTTGATGTGACACCACATGAATTGGTAACTGCCATCATTACTGAAGAGGGTGTTTTAAAACCGAACTATGAAGAATCTATTGATAAGCTACGTCAGATCGTAGAATCTAAGTAACAAAAAAATCCAAGTGGATTAACGATACATATTTTTATTGAATCTACTTGTATGAGTAAAAGGAGATATTATGCAATCTTTAATTAAAGATATTAATTTAGCTGCAGAAGGCCGTAAAAAAATTGATTGGGTTTCTAACTTTATGCCTACATTGAATACATTAGGCGTAAGTGTTCACTTGGAAGCAAAAACAGCATATTTAGCTACTGTATTAAAACGCGGTGGCGCTGATGTTATTGTAACTGGTTCCAATCCATTATCTACGCAAGACGATGTTGCGGCTGGTCTCGTTGATATGGGCCTAACTGTATATGCTTGGTATGATTGTACTGAGGAAGAATATTTCAACTTCCTTAACAAGGCTCTTGATCATAAACCACACATTATTATCGATGATGGTGGTGACTTGGTAAACTTGTTGCACACAACACGCCAAGATGCTTAGGTGGTAGTGAGGAAACTACGACAGGTGTACATCGTCTATATGCATTAGAGAATGCTAAACAATTGACGTTCCCTATGATTGCAGTAAACGATTCCTACTGTAAATATCTCTTTGATAACCGTTATGGTACAGGCCAATCCGTTTGGGATGGTATTATGCGTACTACAAACTTAACAGTAACAGGTAAAAACGTGGTTGTTGCTGGTTATGGTTGGTGTGGTAAAGGCGTTGCTATGCGTGCAAAAGGCCTTGGTGCTCATGTATATGTAACTGAAGTAGATCCAATCAAAGCGATTGAAGCTGTATTCGATGGTTTCAAAGTATTGCCTATGATTGAAGCTGCTAAAGTAGGGGATATTTTCTGTACTGTA
>JAWERH010000188.1:0-2798 GCA_032482215.1 Veillonella sp.
CCCCATTGGTATACCCGTATGATCCCCACCTATACCAACTAATGGTGATACAATACCTGCAGCAAACATGCTTGCAAAGCCTAGTATGGCAGAGGCGCTGCCTGCCATCTTTCCATAGTTAGTCATAGCCATAGAGAAGGAGGCGGAACCGAATAGAGATACTGTACATACAGTAAAGAATAGGATTGTTGTTACAGGAATGAGAGACCATTCAAAAATCATGGCTACTAAGAATAGTAAAGAGCCAATTGTAAGTTCCCATAGACTGAATGTAAGTATTTGACGAGATGTTACGACATTACTTACTCGTCCGCTAATGGCACTGGCCAAGATAATGCCGCAGCTATTGATACCAAAAAGATAACTAAATTTCTGGGCTGAAAGTTGGAAAATATTTTGGTATACAAAGGATGAACCTGAGATATAGGCAAAGAAAGCGCCGAAAGCAAAGAATTGAATTAAAGATTGCCCCAGGAAACATTTATCTTTAATCAGTGTAAGATAGTTCTTTGTAGCCGTAGCAAGGCCGCCAGTAACGCGTTTTTCCTTTGGTAAGCTTTCACGGAAAAGAAGAGAACCTAATAATAGAATAGCAGAGAATACTGCTAAGATAACAAAGATTACACGCCATGTAGTAAATAAGAGCAGTTGACCACCTACTAAAGGTGCAAGGACTGGTGCGAGGCCGTTAACCATCATGAGTGCTTTGGCAATTACAACGCCTACAGATCCGGTTAAACCTTGTAGAAATCTTCCTAGTAAAAGTATTTCGATGCTAGGTGCATAGGCGCAAATAATACTAGAAATAACGCATAGTAAGTTACCTATAACAAGTGGCATTTTACGGCCCATTGTGTCACTTATAGGGCCACCAAATAATTGACCTAAGGCAACGCCAAAGGTCATAACACCTATGGTCATTTGAATATTAGATGTTGTTGTATTGAGTTCACCAGGCATAATCGGTAATGCTGGCAAATAAAGGTCTGTTGCGAGCGGTGTAATTGCCGTTAATAGACCGAGAAAAACTACCATGATAAAGGAAACCTTAGCAGAATTTTCTTGAGTCATAAAATCCTCCTATCTTAAAATGGGAAAAATAAAAGCCTGCGAATCGCACTTCGCAGACTGCATTTAATTTTTCTATTTGATACGATGTATTGTAACATGATTGGTAGATAATTTCTATAGATTTTTCTTGTTAAGAATTATGATTTGCTATCTTTTCTCTTATCAATTACAATAATTGATATTATTTATATTTAGAATATTAATTCAATTTATGTGTGCAGGAGAGAATTATATGAAAAAGATGAGAAAATTTTTGATTTTGGCTGTAGTGGCTGTACTAGGGACTACTGTAGTTTCTTCTGTAGAAGCAATTAGTTCTGATGAGGCTGTTCAAAGTGCCTTAGCACGTGTGCCGGGTGCAACAGTTACAAATGTAACTGAATTCAATCGTGATTATGAAAATGGCCGTTTAGAGTATGAAGGTGAAATACATTATAACGGTTATGAATATGATTTTGAAATTGACGCAGATACTGGGACCATTACTAAATGGGAAGTAGAGCAAGAGGCTTATTAATAGATTGTTACAATTATATGTAGCAAATTAGTGAACCCTAAACTGTATTATCATTAAGCCATGTTATATATAGTATTTTCATATGTGGCAATAAAAAAGAACAGCTCATCAAGAGCTGTTCTTTTTATGTTACCAAATCTTAGAAGAAGAAGTGGTGAATTTCATGGATGAAATGTTGACCGAAGAAGGAGATACAACCATGCATAATGATGAAGATCAAGAAGTATTTGAACGCGCTGTTCATGATAACGCTTGCTTCGATTTCATGTTCTAAGTTGTGAGCTTCTTCAGAGTTAATTTCTTTGTGGTTTTCTAGGTATGCTTTCAAAGCAGGACCTACGGCACCAATAGAAATCGCGATGGATTGTGGGGACAACATTTTACCGATACCAGCTGCACCGGAGTTAACAGCTGCCAACCAGAAGCCAAGGTCTTCGAAGTTTGTAGGATCTAAACCTTGAGCTGCAGCGATTTGAAGTGGGCCAAACAATACGTTGGAGTTTGTACCGGAACCAGTTAAGAAGGCACCCAACGCACCTACGATAGGAGCGAATAGAGGATACAAGGAACCTGTACCAGCAACCATTGCTTTCGCAATATCTGCAGTCATACCAGAGTAAGTCATCAATTTAGCTGTCATAACAACTGTGATGATTGTAAGGTATGTAAATTTCAAGTTTTTAACTGTGGAACCCAATGTACCGAAGATTTCACCAGCTTTTGCTTTTTGGATGAAACCACCAACAATACCAGCGATGAAGATCATGATACCAGGAGTTGCAATCCATACGAATGTGTAAGGTTTTGCACCAGGACCTTGGTAAATAGGTACAGATGTTTTAATGGAAGCAAGAGGACCATTAATTGCAGGGAACAATTTGGAAGTTAATAACAATAATACGAAGATCAAGATGAATGGCATTGCAGCTACAAGGCCTTCGCCACCGGAAACTTTAGGAACTTCGCCAGTTTGTTTAACTGCGTATTCAGGATCATTAGGAGGCATAATTTTTGCACAGATAATGATAACTGCCATGATAACGATGGATGCAGAGATTACGGATAATTCTGGACCCATTACTGCGTTGATTATAGTTTCAGGAATAGCTAATGCTAAACCGGAAAGCAATGTTACAAGGAATACGCCTTTTAACGCTTTAACACCGCCACCAATGATCATAACAACGAAGAATGGTGCGATAAGGTTAAG
>JAWERH010000188.1:2811-3183 GCA_032482215.1 Veillonella sp.
TCAAAACCTACTGCAACCATCATAGCAGCTGGAATTGCAACGGCAGTACCAAAGCCAGCCATACCTTCCATGAAGGCACCAAAGCCCCATGCAAGTAACAATGCAAGTACACGAGTATCAGATGTTACAGAAGAAAGCATTGTTTTAATAGTTTCCATTGCTTTCGTATGTACTACCAAGTTATAAACGAAGATAGCAGCTGTAATAACTAATAGGATTGGCCAGATTGCCAAAGCGGCACCTTCAAGGGCACCAGTGACCATAATGAATGGATCGGATTGGAATGCTGTAATAGCGATGATGAAAGAACCGATTGCAGCAACACTTGTTGCTTGCCATGCAGGTAATTTCAAGATGGATAACGCTACGATC
>JAWERH010000189.1:0-2196 GCA_032482215.1 Veillonella sp.
ACGGTTGATAACACGACGGTACAAATCATTGAGGTCAGATGTAGCGAAACGACCACCATCTAATTGAACCATAGGGCGCAATTCAGGTGGGATAACAGGGACAACATCCATGATCATCCATTCTGGGCGGTTGCCAGATTGACGGAATGCTTCTACTACTTCTAAACGACGAACTGCACGGATTTTACGTTGACCACTAGCAGTGTTCAATTCTTCGCGCAATTCAGCATTCAATGCTTCAAGATCAAGTTCTGCTAAAAGAGCTTTTACAGCCTCAGCACCCATATCGATACATACGAAGAGAACCTCTTCAGCAGCGCCCAATTCATAACGCTCTTCACGAGTTAATTCTTCGTATTCTTTATCTGCTTCTGGGATTGTTGCATCATCGCGAAGAGCCGCATTATAGCGCTCTTTGCGTTGTGCTTCGCGAACAATAGCCAAACGTTCGTTACGTTGAGCTACTGTTTCGATTACGACGGATTTACCACCGATAGTATAACCGTCTTCATTAAATTGAGCTTCATATTCGCGGTACTCTTGCTCGGACAACAATTGGCGTTTTGCCAATGGAGTACCAGCTGGATCTACTACGATGTAGGAAGCAAAGTATAATACGCGTTCCAAGGAACGTGGAGATACATCAAGGATGAGGCCCATGCGGGATGGGATACCTTTAAAGTACCAAATGTGAGATACAGGAGTAGCCAATTGGATATGGCCCATACGTTCACGACGTACTTTTGCACGTGTAACCTCTACACCACATTTATCGCAGACTACGCCTTTATGGCGAATGCGTTTATATTTGCCGCAGTGACATTCCCAGTCCTTTGTTGGTCCAAAAATGCGTTCGCAGAATAGACCATCACGTTCTGGCTTCAACGTACGGTAGTTAATAGTTTCAGGTTTCTTAACTTCCCCATGAGACCAAGCTAAGATCTGCTCTGGAGAGGCTAAACCGATTCGCATGGAATCGAATTCATTTACGTCTAGCACTACTATCGCTCCCTTCCTTATAGATAGTTTTAGTCTTCATCGTTAGAGGAATCGCCCATTGGGAACGCCAATTGGCTAAGGATATCGTCTTCACCGCCATTATCAGCAGGTGCTTCTTCCTCTACTTCTGGCTCTACTACAGTTACTTCATCAGTTTCTACTGCACTGCCTTCCATAACTTCTTCAATGCCAGTTTCTACCACTTCATCTTCGTCATCAAGTTCTTTCATAACAACTTCTTCTTGATCTTCATTCAAGATTTTTACATCAAGACCAATACTTTGAAGTTCTTTGAGCAATACCTTGAAGGACTCAGGTACACCTGGTTCAGGGATGTTTTCGCCTTTAACGATTTTTTCGTATGCTTTCACACGACCAACAACGTCGTCAGACTTAACAGTTAATAGCTCTTGAAGTGTATAAGCTGCGCCATATGCTTCGAGAGCCCAAACTTCCATTTCCCCGAAACGTTGACCACCGAATTGAGCTTTACCACCCAATGGTTGTTGTGTAACAAGGGAGTACGGACCTGTGGAACGAGCATGGATTTTATCATCAACCAAGTGATGGAGTTTAAGCATGTATACGTAACCAACAGTTACACGGTTATCCATAGGTTCACCAGTACGACCATCGTACAATACTGTTTTACCATCATCGGAACGACCAGCAATGCCTAATGTTTCAAATACGTCTTTTTCATGCGCACCATCAAATACAGGTGTAGCAATGTGAATACCAGCTACATCTGGTTTTGGCATGCCATATGTTTCATAATCGTAACCAAGGCCTTCGAGTTCATGACGAATTTCAACGCGTTTAGCACGAGCAGATTCAATATGGTTCAATGTAGTTTTAACTTTATTAATAGCTTCTAATTCTTCCACAAGAGCTGGATCCATTTCTGGAGCATCTTCTTCAGAGTCGAAGAATTCTACATGAAGTGCATTATATTTAGCTTCAATAGCTTTAAGTTCTTGATAACGAGCTTCGCCGCCAAGAGCTTCAAGTTTCTTTTGCGCTGCAGATTCTACATGACCAAGAATTTGAGATTTCAAGTCGATGATTTTTTCATCGATATCGAAATGAGGAACTGTTACATCTTCTTTAGCTTTTGCTTCTAATTCTTCAATTTCAGCATATAAGCCGCGAATAGCGTCAATTTGTTCCCAGTAAGATGCATCAGTACGAGCTTCT
>JAWERH010000190.1:0-2606 GCA_032482215.1 Veillonella sp.
CTGTAGGCGTAAAGGGCGCCTCCACTTTAAATGGTTGGCCCCCTTCGTAATTATATGTATTATGTTTCATTACTGTTCATCCTGATGTTTACGGATAGCCTTTAATTCTTCCTCCGATAGACGGCGACCTGCATTTTCCGCTTGGTTCAACGTATCCTCACCTTCTAATACTTCAATGAGCATAGCAATAGAGAAGCGATCTAATGTAGGTGTAGTCTTTTGGATTTCATCAGCCATCATCCAATCTGCTTCAGTATAGTTATTAATACGTTCTGTAATCTCTTCCCAGTTTGAAAGTAGCAATCTTGTAATAGGACGATATAATTCAATGCCAAAATACTCGATTAAGCTAACAATCTTTTCCATATTTTCTAGGCTAACATTACATTCATTTTTCTTATTTTCAGATTCTACATATTCAAGTAAGAATTCCCGGTTATATTTATTTGTCACCTTGAATCATTCCTTTATTAAATAGTGCATTAGCAAATTCTTTCGCATTAAATGGACGTAAGTCATCCATGCCTTCACCAACGCCAATCCAGCGTACTGGTACACCTAGTTCCTCTTTAATAGAGATAACTACGCCACCTTTTGCTGTACCATCAAGTTTAGTCACCACAATGCCGTTTACTGGCACTGCTTGACCAAATAATTTAGCTTGGCTTACAGCATTTTGACCTGTAGTACCATCGAGAACGAGCAATGTTTGATGCGGAGCCCCTTCTACATGGTTATTCGCTACGCGGCCCATCTTTTTAAGCTCTTCCATAAGGTTAACTTTAGTGTGTAGACGACCTGCTGTATCGACGATAACGAGGTCTGCATTACGAGCTTTTGCCGCTTCCATTGCATCGTATACTACGGCTGCAGGATCAGCACCCTCTTTATGTTTAACGATAGGCACACCTACGCGATCTGCCCAAATAGATAATTGGTCAGCTGCAGCGGCACGGAATGTATCACCTGCAGCGATAATAACCTTTTTACCTTCTTTAGTATAGTAGTTAGCCAATTTAGCGATAGTCGTTGTTTTACCAACGCCGTTTACACCAACTACTAAGATAACCTCTGGATGGTGAAGTGTAATTTCATCCTCTTGGTCAACAAGCATTTCTGTAATGCGGTCTTCCATAAATGGCATTACATCGCCGGTATTGTTGATAATACCTTCTGTTACACCACGACGAATTTCTTTCATCAAGTATTCTGTCGTTTTAGGACCAAGGTCACTAGTAAGCATAACTGCTTCTAAATCATCTAAGAAATCATCATCGATTTGAGCATAACCAATAATGATACTTTCTACGTTTTTTACAAAAGACTTACGAGTTTTCTCTAAGCCGTCTTTAATTTTATCAAAGAATCCGAATGCCATTATGCAAGATCCTCCTTCACATCTTCAAATGCTACTGTTAATAATCGTGATACGCCCCGTTCAACCATGGTTACCCCTTGTAATACTTCGGCAGCTTCCATCGTTTTTTTACGGTGAGATACTACGATAAATTGTGTTTCTTTATTTACTCGATTTAGGTAAGAACTAAATCTTTCTACATTGGCTTCATCAAGGGCTGCGTCAACTTCGTCAAGCACACAAAATGGGGCTGGGCGATAGTCGAGGAACGAGAATAATAAAGCAATAACTGTAAGAGCCCGTTCACCACCGGACAACAAGGTCAATTGTTGACGTTTCTTCCCTGGCGGCTGAATATAAAAGTCGATACCACCAGTCAAGATATTATCTGGATCTGTCAGAACAATTTGAGCTGTACCACCGCCAAATAACTGACTAAATACCTCTTGGAATCTGCGGCCTACCACATCTAATACATCGTATAGCTGTGTACTCATAGCTTTATCCATTTCCGCAATAACCGCTTGCAATTGCTCCTTCGCCGTATCTAAATCCGCCAATTGTGTAGTTAAGAAATCATACCGTTCTTTAGTTTCTTCATATTCCTCAACAGCGTTTGGATTGACTGGACCAAGCTCGGCAATTTCAGCCATCAAACGTGCTTGTTCGTCTTTCCAATCACTAACGGATCCTTCAATACGAAGGGCTTGTGCATCTTCCAATGTAAAGCCTAACTCTTGTAGTTCTTCTACAAAGCGCTCACAATCCATGCGATGACGTGTAATCTTACCTTCCATATCGACGAGTCGACCTTGAACGACTGGATAGATTCCATCTCTTCACGTCCTGTAGATGTTTTATCATAAGCCTCATCGCGAAGTGCACGCAATCGTGCAACCTCCGCTGTGGCAGAAGCCAATTCTAGGTCTGCCAATTCTTTAGCCTTTGGTAGCTCCACTTCACAGCGCTCTGTAGTGCTAATCAGCAAATTACGTAACGGTGTTAAGCGCTCTACAATGTTAGCAATGGATTGATTACGTTGTTCTCGCTGAGCTTCGCGTTCCTTAATGGTTTGTCGCAACGTATCACAGGTGAGGCGTGCCTCTGTGAAAGCTTCATACGCCTCTTGCTGTACCTTTTGTAATACAGTTAAACGCTCCATTAAGGCCCCTTGATTGCCATCTACACCGTGGTCTTCTTGCAAAGAAGCCAATGCTGTTTCTTGGTCTTTCAAGTTAGCCGTTGTACT
>JAWERH010000191.1:0-4956 GCA_032482215.1 Veillonella sp.
TGCGCATCACAAGGCAGGGATTATTAAATCTAAAATTCCTGTTGTAACGGCTGCACAGGATGCTCCTCTTCGTATTATTGAAGAGGTAGCTAAAGAGAAACATGCTAGAGTGTATGCTTTCAATAAAGACTTTGGTATCGATAGCCGTAGTGCTGTAACTGGTGGTCAAATGATTACGGTTAGTACTAATGATACCGCTCCTGCAATGTTGTTTACGACGATGGCAGGTATCCACCAATCTGTCAATCTTGCGTGTGCATTAATGGCTGTGCGTTTACTGATGAAAGAAGATACTAACATCAGTGAAGAAACGATGCGTGAAGGATTTGCTCGCACTACGTGGGCTGGTCGATTTGAAGTTAAACGCGGCTTAGATCGCACCTTTATCTTTGACGGCGCGCATAATGCGGCTGGCGCAGAATCCTTCAGTATAACCTATGGTGAGCTATTTAAGGACGCCCCAAAAACGATTGTGATGGCAATTCTTAAAGATAAAAATCAAGATGCCATTATTCGTGAAGTAGTTAAGGCAGGGGATAGGGTTCTTGTAGTACCTGCACCTACAGATAGAACAGAAGTGCCAGAGGTTTTGGTTGAAAAAATACGTCACATTGTGCCAAAAGCTATAGCTCAAACAGCTGATTCTGTTGAAGATGCATTGGCTTTAGCCTATAAACATACAAAGAATGGTGATATTATCGCTGTTTGTGGTTCTTTATATATTTTAGGAGATGCTCGTCAGTGGTTTAACCATGAGATGAGTCACTAAGGTGAGCCTATGGAACTCTCACTTATTCCTATCTAATTTATGGTGTGGTGGTTGCTATGCCATTACAACCTATGGTGGGGGATGTACTTCTATGGCTAGCGATAGGGCTTGCTTTATATGATTTGATCTCTAGTAAATCACTAAGCTTACCAACGGGCTATTTATCGTGGTCCGTTATGATATTTGTGGTATGGACTGGCATATCTGCACTAGTATCAGAAAATTGGGATTGGTCAATTCAAAGTTGGTTTTATCAAATCGTAGCCAGCGGAGGAATGTATTATCTAGTTCGCACATACATTCAAACACCTAAACAGTGGAATTATTTTCTTCGTGCTCTATTAGGTACTGCTGTACTAGTGTGTATCATAGGAGCTTATCAATATGTATTTGTTCCTAATATTCATATAAAAGAGTGGGTAGATGCAGCACAGTTCCCAAAATTGATGCGACGTATGTCATCTACATTACAAAACCCTAATTTATTGGGCGCTTATCTATTGATGGTACTCAGCGTATGTATCAGTTATATCTTGGTATATATGAAAGAAAATCGTACCCGCGAAGTTGTTACGATGCTCGTTATAGGGATTATATTGTTCTTAACGATGCTATTAACCTATTCTAGAGGCATTTGGATTAGCTTTGCGGCCATGATCCTTTACTGGGCTATCTTTGTAGATAGAAGATTATTCTTATCCCTATTAGCAGTGCCAATAATTTTGTACTTTTATGATGGTGAAATAGCTTCAAGGCTGTGGTCTATATTCCAAGGTCATGATATGGGATAGTACTATGTATATCGTACGAGAAAATCCTATCTTTGGTATTGGGTGGAATACATTTTATTTAGTATATCCAGACTATAATTACTATATTCAAGGACCTCACGTCTTGATGTATCATGCTCATAATTTATACCTTAATATGTTAGCTGAAACCGGTATCCCTGGATTGCTATCATTCCTAGCAGTTATCGTAGGTCATGTTATTACATCTATAAGACTTAAAGGGGATATATTCCTTCAAGCTGCGCAAATTGGTGTAGGAGCGTTGGCTATAGGTGTTTTATTTAGTGGTTTATCTGATTTTGAGCTATACAGTCATCAAGTGACTATTGTGTTTTGGCAATTGTTTGGCTGGGTAGGGGCCTTTGTAAAAGTTCAGCTGTCTGCTGATAAATCTACATAATTTCAGTAGCTTGTATAATTAGTATGTTTTATAGTAGATATATAATTTCATAATATGGTATACTTAATACATACCTTAGGTAGGTATGTATTAAGAGGTTATAACCGGTTTTCTAATGTTAGACATAATTGAACATTATCGTTGACATTTGAAAGCCGGTTTTTTGTATATCTTTGTATCTTTATAGGGAGGTGTACGGTCTAGTTCTTGTGTGTGAGATGTTGTTTTATATTGAAAAGGGTCTATATATTGTATAGAGAGAGTTCGATTTAATTGAAAAACATCAATATATGCCATAAATCGATAATTCCTGTGAGTTATAGCGATGTGAATAAAACTTATGTGAATATATGAAAATCTATGCATTTTAATCATAATGCACCCATAAAGTGTATAAAAAAATACATTTTAGTCATATAAGTTGACAATACGTTGGATGTGGACTACGATGAAGTCGGTTTAAGGAACGACCAAGAGATCAAACTGTCGTTTATACAATGTTACTCTTAAAGGAGATGGTAATGGTGATAGACATCAAAGACCGCGTTAAATGTGCGGCCCTCCAAGGTAAAATTGTCACTGCTTATGATGCAGCTCTTTTGATTAACCCTAACGATAAAGTTGGTATTTCCGGCTTTACTCCATCTGGTTATGCAAAAGCAGTGCCATTGGCATTGGCAGAAAGAATGGAAAAAGAACCATTCAAAATTGATTTGTGGACAGGTGCTTCCGTAGGTGATGAAGCTGATGGCGCGTTAACTCGTGCTAACGGTATCAATCGTCGTTTCCCATATCAAACAAATGGGGATACACGTAAAGCCTTAAATAGCGGTGCTGTTAAATACATTGATATGCATTTAAGCACAATGGCACAAAATGTTCGCTATGGTTTCTTTGGTGATTTAGATGTAGCAATTATTGAAGCTGCACAAATCAACGAAGATGGCTCCATTGTTCCAACTACATCTGTTGGTAACTCTCCAACATTTGTTAGCCAAGCTAAAAAAGTTATCGTAGAAGTGAATGTATCCCAACCACTTTCCTTGGTAGGTATGCATGATATCTATGAACCACTCGATCCACCACATCGTAAACCAATTCCATTGGAAACACCTGGTGATCGTATTGGTACTGAAGCAATTCCTTGTGATCCAAGTAAAATTGTTGCAGTAGTACCTTGTGATGTTCCTGATACAACAAGACCTTTGGCACCTATCGATGATGATGCAAAAGCAATGAGTCAACACCTTATCAAATTCTTCGAACAAGAAATTGCAGAAGGTCGTTTACCTAAAAACTTGCTTCCATTACAATCTGGTGTAGGTTCCGTGGCGAATGCTGTAATCAGTGGTCTTGCTAAAGGCCCATTCACAGATTTGTCCATCTATACAGAAGTAATCCAAGATGGTATGTTCGACTTGATCGATGCTGGTAAAGTAACTGTATGTTCCGGTACTGCATTAAGTCCTTCTCCAGATGGGTTGAAACGTTTCTATGCGAATATTGATGAATATCGTAAAAAAATCATTCTTCGTCCGCAAGAAATTTCCAACAACCCTGGTATTGCTCGCCGTATTGGTGTCATTGCCATGAATACCGCTATCGAATTTGATATTTTTGGCAATGTAAACTCTACTCTCTACTCATATTATGGGTAGCAAAATGATGAATGGTGTTGGTGGTTCTGGTGACTTTGCACGTAGTGCATATCTCACTATTTTCTGCACTAACTCCGTTGCTAAAAATGGCGACATCAGTTCTATCGTTCCATATGTATCTCATGTGGATCATCCAGAACATGACACTATGATTTTCTGTACAGAACAAGGTGTTGCTGACTGCCGTGGTTTGAGTCCAGTGGAAAGAGCTCGTTTAATCATTGAAAAATGTGCTCACCCAGACTACAAACCTATGTTAACTGAATACCTAGAAAAAGCATTAGCTGCAACAAAGAATGCCCATACACCTATGTTGCTTGATGAAGCTCTTTCTTGGCATAAACGCTTCACAGAAACTGGAAGCATGAAAAAATAACCTGTTTTTTTAGGAGGATGATGAAAACATGGCTTACGAAAACTTAAAAGCCCAAATTGCTGAGTATAACAAACTTTGTGACGAAAAAAGTGCAAAAACTCCAGAACGTCAAAATTTAAAATACAACCGTGTATATACACCAGTTGATATCGAAGGTTTTGACTATGAACGTGATTTGGGTATGCCTGGCGAATTCCCTTACACTCGTGGCGTACAACCTACTATGTACCGTGGTCGTTTCTGGACAATGCGTATGTATGCAGGCTTCGCTACAGCAGAAGAATCTAACAAACGTTACCGCTACCTAATCGAGTCTGGTGCAACTGGTCTTTCCTGTGCATTCGACTTACCTACACAAATTGGTTATGACTCCGACGATGCAGTTGCAGAAGGCGAAGTTGGTAAAGTAGGTGTAGCGATTGACTCCTTGGCAGATATGGAAATCTTGTTCGACGGCATCGATCTTGGTAAAGTATCCACATCCATGACAATCAACGCTCCAGCATCCGTTTTGTTGGCAATGTACATCGCAGTAGCTGAAAAACAAGGCGTACCTTCCACAGAATTGAAAGGTACAATTCAAAATGATATTTTGAAAGAATACGCAGCTCGTGGTACTTACATTTGTTCCAAAATGGAACACAATCTCCATCTCCGGTTACCATATCCGTGAAGCAGGTTCCACAGCAGCTCAAGAAATCGCATTCACAATTGCTGATGGTATCGCATACGTAGAAGCAGCTTTGAAAGCTGGTCTTGATGTTGATACATTTGCTGGTCGTCTTTCCTTCTTCTGGAATGCTCATAACAACGTACTTGAAGAAGTTGCTAAATTCCGTGCATCCCGCCGTTTATGGGCAACAATCATGAAAGAACGTTTTGGTGCTAAAAAACCAAAATCCATGATGCTTCGTGTACATACTCAAACAGCTGGTTCCATGTTGACTGCACAACAAGTTGAT